>DATJEM010000432.1:0-4501 GCA_035496615.1 Leptolyngbya sp. | reverse complement strand
ACAGGCAGGTATCAAACAAAGCGGATCAAGCAGCATCGAATCGAGTGGGCAAGCGATAGCCGGAACGATCGCACAGGTTGAAGCGAGTAGTCGCGAAATGGAATCTTCGCTAGTTGCCTCAACGAGTACAAATCTAGTCGCGGTACTACCTTTTGTCTTAATTGGCGGATTTATCTCGCTATTGTTTAACGAATTGATTGTGACGATCTGTTTTGCGACTGCAGCTTCGTTAGTTGTCGCAATCACTGTTGTGCCGATGTTAGCATCTCGATTATTGTTGATTCGACGATCGAGCCATCTCGATCGCTTCTGGCTATTTCGTCAGTTTGATCAACGGCTTGAAAGTGGCACGCGGCGCTATGCAAATGTTTTGGAGAAAATCACGCGCAGCCCGATAATCGCGATCGCCCTTGTTGTCCTCCTTTTTGGGGGAAGTGGTCTGTGGATGGCGGGACAGATTCCGCAAGAAATTTTGCCGCGCATTAGTACCGGACAAGCGAATTTATCTGCTCAGTTTCCGCCGGGAACGCCGATCGCAACCAGCCAAAAGGTGATGCAGGAAGTCGATCAGATTCTGCAAGCCCAACCCGAAACCGAATATGTGTTTACAACAGTTGGCGGCTTCTTATTTGGCAGTAGTACCAGTGAGAACCCCTTACGGGCATCCAGTACGATCACTTTGAAATCCGATACAAACGTCGAGAAATTTGTCGAAAAGGTCAATCGAGAATTTCGTAATCTGAATTTAGTTGATATTTTATTGCGCTTGAGTCCGGGGCAGGTTCGAGGGTTGATTCTAAATAATTCTCCAGTTCGCGGGGCGGAGATTGACGTAATTCTACAAGGTCAGAATTTAGACCCGCTAGAAGCAGCGGGACAACAAGTTTTGGCGGCACTTTCGCAGGCGACGTTCGCGCGCTTTCGTCCGGATGCCGACCAGCGCCAGCCAGAAATTCAGATTCAGCGCGATCGCGAACGTTCAGCCGAACTGGGATTAAATACACTGGCGATCGGAGAAACAATTCAAACCGCGATCGAAGGCGCGATTCCTACTCAAATTCAACGCGGCAATCGATTAGTCGATGTCCGAGTTGAACTGAATGAGTCGGCAGTTCAGACTGCTGCTCAAGTCGAGCGAATTCCTCTTTTTACCAGCGACAACCAGGTCGTCCGCTTGGGCGACGTGGCAAAAATCCAGATGGGACAAGCTCCGGGACAGATCCAGCGGATCAATCAGCGGCAAGTGTTCCAAATCGCCGGGACGCTGAACGGCAACGCCAGTTTGGGAGAAGCTTTGGCAGAAGTCGATCGCGTTTTCCAAACGATCCAACTGCCTGAAGGGGTGTCTCGCTTGCCGAGCAGTGCTGCCCAAAGTAACCAACAGCTTCAAAGCGCATTGCCTTTATTAGGTGGATTAGCAGCATTCCTGGTCTTTGTCGTGATGGCGGTGCAGTACAACTCGCTAATTGATCCGTTGGTGATCATGTTCACGATTCCCCTAGCGTTGTCAGGTGGAATTTTCGGACTGTTTCTCACGCAAACCGCGATCGGTGCAACGGTAGTTGTCGGTGCAGTTCTGCTGGTTGGAATTGTGGTGAACAATGCAATCATTATGGTAGAAACTGCGAATGAGATTCACATTCATCAAGGCATCGATCGCCGATCGGCGATCCTAAAAGCGGCTCCACAACGATTGCGCCCGATTCTGATGACTACGGTGACCACGGTTTTGGGAGTTTTTCCGCTGACATTGGGCTTAGGCGAAGGCAGCGAATTTTTGCAGCCTTTGGGAGTTGTGGTATTTTCTGGATTGTCATTGGCGACGCTGCTAACGCTATTGATCATTCCGTGTTTCTATGTTCTATTGCATGATTGGGCGGATAGAGGGTCTCAGCAAAAATGGCGATTTGGACGATCGCTGGCTCACCAGAACAACAAACCTCGGACGATCGATCCGCTCAAGTAACTGAGTTTCTCATCTGCTAGGGTTTGTTTATGAACTATTCGATGCGCGATCTGTATCAGCAAGAAACAAACACTCAAGTCGATCGCTTACAACACAGTCTTGCGGCACTCAAGCAGCAGCCTGATCGAACTGACGAAATGGATGCTGCTTTGGACGCGATTCGCGCGATCGTTGGCGTAGCTCATCTAATTGACTTTGATGCGGCTGCCCAGTTCTCAGAAGCCATGCAGGCGTGTCTGACTAAAGCTCAAACTCAACCGCTGGCGACTGAAGTGTTTGATTCCCTGCTTCAGGGGTGTAGTTTATTGCTGCAAATGAGTCAGCTTGAAGACACTGCGATCAAACAATGGGTGTTTGATCATGCTGAAGTGTTAGAGAGAACCCAATCCGCGATCGACCATCACAGCAGATCTGCTGAAATAGAATCGACCGAACTTGCAGAAGTTGCCACGGTCGAGCCAGAATCGCCGCCCGAAATGCAGCCCGTTCAAAGTTTAGTTCAAGCTGATCTAGGACTGATGGAACTGTTTCGGCAAGAAGTCGAGGCACAGACGATCGCGCTGAATCAAGGACTGATCGCGATCGAGGCGCAACCGAATTCCACTCAGAAACTAGAATCTTTGATGCGAGCCGCTCACTCAATTAAAGGAGCCGCCCGAATTGTAGGATTAGATGCTGCGGTTGATTTGGCGCATCGCATGGAAGATTGCTTTGTTGCCGCTCAAAAAAAAACCATCAGCCTAAAAGCCGCTCAGATTGATGCGCTGTTTCGCAGTGTTGATCTGATTCAGTCTCTCAGTCAAGCTGCTGATGTCCAACAGTGGCTCGCTCGGAATCAAACCGAACTTGAATCAATGCGATCGGCGCTTGCTTTCGGCTCAGAACTGCCGATAAAGTTAGAACCGCCCGCAAAGTTAGAGCCGCCCGCAAAATTAGAACCGCCCGCAAAATTAGAACAATCAGCCGCGCCTGTTGCACCACTGCCTGAATCGATCGCTGAACCCGAAACTACCAATCAAATCGATCGCGTCGTTCGCATCAGCGCCGATAATCTCAATCGCATTGTTGGACTTGCTGGAGAATCCATGATCGCAGCATCCTGGCTGCAAACCTTCTCAGGCTCTCTCCTGCACCTTCGATCGCAGCAATTAGCCCTGTCCAAAACTTTAGAAGAATTTCAACAATCGATCCTTCAACAATCGATCCAGTCGCACCCTCTATTAGAACAGTTGCGCCATCAAGAACGAGAATGCAGAAGCTTACTGAGCGATCGCATGGTCGAACTCAGTGAATACATTCGCCGCACCGATAGTCTTTCCGATCGCCTATATCGCGAAGTCATTCAGTCTCAGATGCGACCGTTTGCTGAAGGTGTGCAAGGCTTTCCGCGTATGGTGCGGGACTTAGCGCGGCAGCTTGGCAAACAAGTTAATCTTTCAATCCTTGGGGAACATACAGCGGTCGATCGAGACGTTTTGGCAAAGCTCGAAGCTCCCCTAACGCATATTTTACGCAATGCGGTTGATCATGGATTAGAGCTTCCGCCAGCCCGAATCGAAGCCGGAAAACCTGCTGAAGGCACGATCGTGATGGAGGCAGGACATCGTGGCGGCATGTTATTGATCACAGTTTCCGATGATGGCAAAGGCATCGATCCCACGCAAGTGAGACAGCAAGTGATTCGGCGAAATCTTGCAGCGCCAGAAGTTGCCCGCAGAATGAGTCAGGCTGAACTGATGGAATTTCTATTTCTACCAGGATTTTCATTGTCGAAACGAGTAACAGAACTTTCTGGGCGAGGAGTCGGATTAGACATCGTAAAAGCGATGGTGCAAGAGGTTGGTGGTACCGTCCGGGCAAGTTCTTCATCGACTGGAACCAGTTTTCACTTCCAGTTGCCGCTGACTCTTTCTGTTGTGCGAACATTGCTTGTCGAACTTTCAGGCGAACTTTATGCGTTTCCTTTATCGCGCATCGATCGCGTGATCAGCCTCGATCTAGCGCTAGTCTCGATCGTCGAAAATCAACCGTATTTTACCTTTGACGATCAGCACGTTGGCTTAATTTCGCTGCACCAAGTTTTTAATTTGCCTCCACCGGATACGACTTCTGAAGCGCTCTGTGTGATCATTTTGAGCTATCAATCCGCGCGATATGGATTGATTGTTGATCGCGCTTTAGGAGAACGCGAACTCGTTGTTCGTCCCCTCGATCCGCGCTTAGGGAAAGTTCAGGACATTTCGGCGGCGGCATTGACGACGGATGGCACTTTAGTGTTGATTGTTGATGTATCGGATTTGGTTCGATCGATGAACTTGCTGCTCGAAACGGGGCAGATCACCACACCCCCTAAAACCCAGGCTCCCCAAGTAATCCGCAAGCGAATTCTAGTAGTCGATGACTCGATCACAGTGCGCGAAGTCGAACGAAAACTGCTCGAAAAACAAGGCTATCAGGTCGATGTTGCGATCGATGGAATAGATGGTTGGAATGCAGTTCGCAATCAGCCGTATGATTTAGTTATCAGCGATATTG
>DATJEM010000431.1:0-11657 GCA_035496615.1 Leptolyngbya sp. | reverse complement strand
AAGAAACTTTTTCCATCTGCAAACGAATCAAGACATTATTAAGACTAGGCATGACTCATAAATGCCATACTGATCGATGCCGTGTTTGCAAAGACTGTCATGTTTAGTTGTTATCGATCGAAGCTTTCTCTCTTTCTCTGCGGTGTAGGATTAATCGCACTCCAAAGCTGTACAAAAACAAGCTCGCCTAATGCTGCAACAGCAGTTCCGACATCAAGCAGCAATTCGATGGTGCTGGCTGAAGATCAAGCGATGCCGCGCTATGAGCATCTTTTTGTCATCATTGCTGAAAACAAAGCCTACGAGCAAATTATTGGCAGTTCTAATGCTCCGAATTTAAATCGGTTTGCCAAGACCTATGGACTAGCGACCCAGTTCTATGGGGAAGTGCATCCAAGTGAGGCAAACTATATTGCAATGCTAGGGGGCAGTACGTTTGGCATCCATGATGATGATGCGTTTTACTGCACATCAAAAAGCTTAAACCCGTTTTGTAGCAATTTTCGCAAGGCAGGCTACGCAAATCACACGATCGCTCAACCGAGCCTGATGGATCAGTTGCAGCAGCGAAATTTGACTTGGAAAGGATATTTCGAGGATTTACCCAAACCGGGATCAACTGAGATCGTCGCTCCGAACGTGATACGCGCTCTGTATGCTGCCAAGCACAATGGATTTATGAACTTCAAGGCGGTGCAGGACGATCCGAATCGCGCTCAAAAGATTGTGAGTTTGAATCAACTCAACACTGACCTAAAGAGCGACAACGTTCCCAACTATAGCCACATCGTGCTGAATCAGTGCCACGAGATGCATGGATTAGCTGAATGTGCGAATACAGAAAAGCTAATTCAGGCTGGAGACGCGCAGATTGCTCACGTCGCCAATCAAATTATGGCATCGCCGCTTTGGACAGCATCGAGTAATTCTGCGATCGTCATTACTTGGGATGAAAACAGCGGTAAAACGCAAGGGCGAACGGGCTGTTGTGGCTCTAATCCGAACAGCACTGCGAACTTCGGCGGCGGACATATTGCCACGATCGTCATCACCAATCATGGACAGCGCGGAGTAGTCGATTCCACGCCCTACAATCACTATTCCTTGCTCAGAACAACAGAAGATGCGTTTGGCATTCATCAGTATCTAAATCAAGCGGGTGATACTGCACAAGGCGTGAAACCAATGACTGCCCTTTTTGCTCGATCTTCCAAGTGAATGCAGCGATCGTCCTCTGTCCAAACGTCAAAACGCCTGAAAAATTGAACAGCCAAAGATTCTCATTCAATGTCTTATGTTGACCAGATTTGAGACTTTTCTACATCACAAAGTCAATCATCCGAATGCCAAAGTTTTTCTTATTACTCAAAAACATCTCACGCATAGAGCAACGCTCAAACCTCAGAATAATCCTGTCACTAGCATCAATATTTTTCGTTTTCATGCTGGTGGTTTCGCTCAATCGCTACTACAGTTTTTACTCATCCTACGATCAAGGACTTTTTAACCAGGTGTTCTGGAACAGTGTGCATGGGCATCTGTTTCAAAGTTCTCTTTCTTCTGGTCAATCAAGCGCGGTGCTAGACAGCGGGCAGATCGCTACAGCGTCCTACTATCATCTGGGACAACACTTTGTGCTTGACTTTTTACTTTGGCTGCCGCTATATGCTCTATTCCCTAATTGTGCGACGCTAGTTGTCTTGCAAGTTGCCTTGATCACAGCAGCAGGGATTGTCTTGTTCGTGCTCTCTCGCTGCTATCTTCCTTTCTCGATCGCTGCTTTGATCACTGCAAGCTTTTATGGGTCTATTGCTGTGATGGCACCCTTATTTGGTAATTTCTACGAAGCTTGCCAGATTCCTCTATTTGTGTTTAGTTTACTCCTAGCTTTAGAAAAACGCAGATGGGCACTATTCTGGCTCTTTTTCACGTTGACACTAGGAATTCGAGAAGATACAGGATTTATCACTTTTAGCATTGGAATTTACTTGATCTTCCTGCGTCGCCATTTTCGCTTAGGTTTGGCTCTCTGCGGATTAAGTTTCAGCTATATTGCTCTAGCAACAAACGTAATGATGCCGCTATTTTCTGATGATAGTTCTCGGCTGTACGTAAAAAGCTACTTTCAGCAGTATGTTCAAGGAGAGAATCCGAGTACTCTTCAACTGCTTTGGGGCATCATCAGTCATCCTCAAGAACTGCTGAAGAGCTTGTTGATTCCTTTTGATAGACGTGTCCAATACTTTCTACTCCAATGGCTGCCTTTGGCGTTTGTCCCGGCTCTGTCTCCGGCAGCCTGGATGCTGACAGCTTTTCCATTATTAGAACTGTTACTTCAGAAAAGTGATAAAGCGCTTGGGATCAATATGCGCTATGCCTTGAATGTCGTTCCCGGATTGTTTTATGGTGCAATTTTGTGGTGGTCAAGCCATCAGCATCAATTTAAGCTGCGCCTTTCTCGGTTTTGGAAGGGGTGCATCGCCTTGTCGATTGTGGTGGCAATCACGACAAATGGGCAAGGAGCTTTCTACTTTTTGATTCCAGATTTTGGTCAGCCCGCACTCTACGTGTCTCTGAGTCGCCAATGGAGTCATGCAAGCCAGATTCAGGGATTAATCAACTTGATTCCATCGCAAGCTAGCGTTTCGGCAACTGCTTTTCTGATTCCTCATCTCTCAGGTCGGCGTGAAATCATAGAGTTAGCGAATGATCAATCGCCTTCTCTAGTCATCCGGAATGCTCAAGGAGAGACCACGACTGTTGAGTATATTTTGGCTGACTTATGGCATCTAGAACGGTACCAGGTCTCCAGGAAACCCGATCGCCAGAGGCTTCAAGTGCTTGTTCCTTTGATAGATAAGCTCATCGTCCAACAGAAGTATGGAATTGTAAAGGTGCAGGATAAGGTCGTCCTTTTGCAGAAAGCAGCACCTTCTGCTCTCCAAGCTCAGACCGATTGGTTAAAGCTGCGTGCAGAACTAAATTATTGATTCCTCTGATCGTAGCCGCAATTAATCATCTATTGGCATGATCTAACTGCTGAGTTCTCCTCCAATCTCTAAAACGTTTTTGAAGAATTGGTCGAGATCTGTCTGGCTAATTTCGGGATTTGCTAAAACCAACCGAATGAAAGTCTTGCCGTTCCAAGATGCGTAATTTACCAAGCTTTTACCGCTTTTGACTAAACGATCGCGCAGCTCAAGATTCAATCGATCGAGATCTAATTCATTGTTCGGAACGTATCGAAAACAAATGTTCAAAAACTGCGCTGGAGCTACTAACTCTAGTTCCAAGCATTCATTAACTTTTTGAGTTGCGTATTTTGCCATTTCAAACAAATGATTGATTCTTTGCTCATAGCCGCGTTTTCCGTAGTATTGCCAAGCTAGCCAAAGCTTTAGCGCATCGGCTTTTCTGCCGCACTGCAAAGACATTACACCCAGATCATAAGCAGCATCCGCATGATCGTGGAACAGATAGTCTGTCTCTGCATTCGAGACGGTTTGAGCCAGTATCTCAGGCTGTTTCAGCAGAATCGCAGAGCAAACTAAAGGTAATCCCATCAGTTTATGAGCATCCCAGGTGAAAGAGTCTGCGAGTTCGCTCCCCGCTAACAAATGTTTCACCCGATCGCTGAAAGCGACGGCTCCGCCCCAAGCTCCATCTATATGAAACCAAAGATTGTGTGTTTGGGCGATTTGAGCAATTTCGGTCAGTGGATCAAAGGCTCCGAAGACTGTTGTTCCTGCCGTTGCCGCAATGAAAAAAGGAGTTTCATCCGATTGATAGCTTTTCGCGATCGCAGCCTCAAGTGCTTTTGGAATCATGCTTGCGCGATCGTCAGTTTCAACTTTAATCACATTGTTTAAACCAATGCCTAGCACATTCGCAGCTTTGAGAAATGAGTAGTGGGCTTGATTTGAGACGAACGCGGTTAGCGAATTAGACTGAATGCCCTGATGCTTTGCGTCGGGAAGCATCTTGTTTCTAGCACACAGCATCGCGATCAGATTCGCGTTACTTCCTCCAGTGACAAATGTGCCTTCGCCGTGAGTAAAACCAATGAGTGAATTGAGTTCTTGAATCAGTTCTTGCTCGATTAGCGTTGCGATCGGGGCAATTTCATAGGTTGCCATTGAGGTATTTGTTAAGCTAATCAACAGTTCGCCGATCAGTCCGGGTAAATTAAAGCCAGCAAATAGCTGATTAAAGAATTGCTTGTGTCCCGTTCTGACACTATAAGTTAAGTAGGTTTCAATCAAAGCGAGAAAGCGATCGACGGTGGCTCCCGCTTCGGGAATAGATAAATCAATCTTTGCTTTCAAAGCTTCGGGCGATTGATATTGAACGATTCGTGTGTTTGAATCAGAATTTTCTGCTAGATAGTGATTTACAATCTCTAGCACTTTGGATAACAGTTCACGCTGGTCTGACATCTTTTTTCTCGATTAATTGGTTTCCTCAAGCTGAATTTCTTGCAGTATGGTTAAACCTGCTAAGAAGTTTCTGTCTTCGCTCAAGTGCGGAAATTTGAGTTGAGAATCGGGAATGCCCTTTTGAACCTGACGCTGGCGCAAAATAGCAAAGCTGCCCGGAGCGAGAATCCGCAGTCGAGGTGCTGGAATCTGATTGCGGCGATTCACGGCGTAAAAGGTATTCGCTGCTCGGAGCCGACATTCAAAGCTCGATAACACGGCTTGAGAATTGTCGATCGTACTGCCTGAAGCGAGTTCAATGTTGACTAAGTAATGGGCAGGAAATTCATGCTCAGACAAGGTAATGCAGAAGTCTTCTAAAGCAATGTCAAACTCTTGCTGTAAACCTTGCATCACTTGAGTTGCATGAAATTCTGTGGTTTTCTCAAAGGTCGAGGATAGCAATCCGCCTGCACGATAGCGAAAGACAATCAGCGGCGCTTGCTCGTAAAAACCGACGACTTCCACGACATCGCCAATATCATAGCGATAGAATCCACTGTAGTTCGTCATCAGAATTCGGTAATATTCTCCAGCCTTCACTTCGGTGGCTAACCGTGTTTTTGGGTGTTCGCTTTCCCACTGATCCTGCGGCACAAACTCAAAAAAGCCGCTCTCGATCGCTAAAACGCTGCCATCCATGTTCACATCTGGATAAACGCCGATATTGCCTTCTGCCGAAGCGTAAGCGGCTCCAAACCCTGGAATGTTGCCAAAGTAATCTGAAAACCGTTTGAAGTAGAAATCTGAAGTGCCGCCGCGCGCAGTGACGATCGCAGACAAATTTTGCCAAGCGTGTTGAGGCGTGAGGCGATTGTGCGATCGTAACATTGCGTTCAATTCAGCCGCTCGATTTGGATTCGCAAACCATTGTTTTTCTAAGCTTGATCTGATCGCTGGCTCTAGGTTTAACCAATGGGCGATCGTCCCTGTTTTAATGTCATGAATAAAACTCTCAGCATATTGTTCGAGATAAGTGCAGATCCGCAGAATCAGCATCGGATAGTTGGCGGCAATCGATCGAGTGGCTGGATCATTCAGTGCAAACAGTAGACAGATGTAATGCCGAGCCAAGCTATCTGCGATCATTGGGGTCTGAGACGGATGAGCAAAAACCTGACTGTATAATAATCGGCTCATGCGAAAGACACCTGCTGCCGCTGGACCGTAATCAATCCCGCCAGCAGTCTGACCGAGCAGTAGAGCCGTATTGGTAATTAACGTTTTACCAAACTGGTACTTCTTCGATCGCAAAGCATCGTTCAAAAAACCAATGCTGGTTAAGTTCGATCGACGCAGTGAATTTTGAAAGCGATAGGTCACCGGGATCATTTTCTTCGTTCCTGTTGAACCACTGGTCAAGCTGAAATAGACCACCGGATCAGCGGTAAGAACATTCTTTTCGCCTCTTGCAATTCGATCAATATACGGTTCATAGTGACTGTAGGGAAGCACCGGGACTTGTGATTGAAACTGCTCGATCGTGCTAATTTCGTTTAATCCATAGTCTCGACCATATTCAGTATTCTGGTGAGTTTT
This sequence comes from Leptolyngbya sp., assembly GCA_035496615.1. Taxonomy (GTDB): domain Bacteria; phylum Cyanobacteriota; class Cyanobacteriia; order Leptolyngbyales; family Leptolyngbyaceae; genus Leptolyngbya. The sequence goes on along the minus strand of DATJEM010000431.1, from coordinate 5,643 downwards.
GAGCAGCGATCGTAAAAACTGCTCTTGGGTCGCTAAAGTATGACGAGTTTTACGCCCAAAATTAACTTTCGTCGCTCTCGCAATCGTGACCAGCAGGGGCAACAAGTTTGCCATAAATCAATCTAACCTCTCCGCTTCATAAACCAAACGATTGTGATCCCAATCAGCACCAACACCCCGACCCGGAGATAGCTTGCATACTGATTCACCTGCCCATACTGACTACCCAGCAGGTATCCCATATAAGCTAAAAATCCCTGCCAAACCATTGAACTCAATCCCAAACAGAGCAAGAACCATCCAAGATTCATGCGGCTGATTCCCGCAGGGATGGCAATGAAGGTTCGCGCGATCGGAATAAATTGACTCAGCAAAACGGCTCTACTCCCAGAAGCATCAAACCATTTCTGTGCTTTCTGGACATCGCGAACTGATAGCTTGATCCAACGTCGATCGCGCTCTGCCCATCGCAGCAGTCGAGCTTCGCCAAAATAGCGTCCTGCCCAGTACCAGGGCAGCGCCCCAGCCAGACTGCCGACAACTCCAGCCGCAACTGCATCCGCAAAATTGAGCCTACCCTGAGCGGCTAAAAATCCGGCTAGCGGTAAGACGAGTTCCTGCGGAGTTGGAAGCAAAAAGATCAGCAGAAAAATTCCTAGATAGCCCAAAGAGCTTACAATATCGGTCGGATGTGCCAGCATTCTGTTCCAAGATGAAATGAAATTAGGACAGTCTCGCCAGCTTTTCTAAAACCGTTTCTGGCGAGAATTCAGGCTGAACAAGCTGAAATGTCGGTTCTATTGTATATCTTGCTTGACGATCGTATTCTCGACATCGCCCCCCGGTAATATGGAGCAGCACGATTGCATCAGAGTCTATTCGATCATCTTTGACCGCCTTAATCAAACTCGCAAATGCAACGCCTGCGGCGGGTTCAATTTCTACACCCTCAATCTCTTGAAATCGCTGCATCGCTTCGATTGTTTCTAAGTTATCAGCAAATAGCATATCGCCTTGACTCTCAGTTAAAGCATCATAGACTCCACCTCTAATCGCATAAGGAGGACGCTGATTTGATAGCACCGATGCTAAAATCTGTTTCACTTGCTCTTTCCCTTCTCGTTGCGGAAACTGTCGAGTGTGAGACCTCCAAGCATGATAAATCGGCATAAACGGGTAGTTTTGGCTTAACATCAGTTGCGGGAGCTTCTGCCCAAACTGCCCTGTACAAACGAGCCGTTTTGCTGCTTCATGCACCGCGATCGCGCCTGCTCCACTGCCGATCGCTTGAAAATAATAGTCAGGCAACTGTCCAATCGCTTCGATCGCATCCAACAGCGTTGTTCCAATGCCATCCCGCCGACCGATGTTTTTCACGCCTCCCTCTAGAAAAAATGAGTCGTGTTGAGCGAATTTCTCGGCAAGCTGAATAGCATCATCATAGTCCGCATCCAATAAAGAAACGACGCTAACACAGGGATTAAGCGGAGCCGTAAACTTGAGTTTAGCTAGCCCTTGACTGGGTACAATTAGCAAACACGGAACTTGATTCTGTGAGCAAACGTGAGCGAAAGCCGCAGCAGTATTCCCCGCAGAGGCAACAACTAGAGTTCTGTGATGCTGCTGGGGTAAACGCGATAACACAGTATACGCTTCAAGCTCTTTGAATGTTGTCGTTTCTAACATCGCTCCTTTTTCTGCCCAATAGCCGTTAAAGGCAATCCATAGATTTGGCAGTCCCAAGCGATCGCGCAGCTTTTGGCTCTGATAAGTCACGGTCTTGCCTGCCTGACGCAGCGAGTGGCAAATCGGCAGCCATCTTCGATATCGAAAAATCCCTTCGCCCCAAGATTCTGGCTCAAATCTTTGAGTTGAATAGTGAGTAAGTAAAAGTGCTGTTTCTTCATGCCCGATCGGACATTCTAAAATGAACCCATCATCTTCTAGAATTGCGCCGCAAAATTGACATTTAACCCTGTAGTGCTGAGGCATTCGTGATCGATTCCAGATAAAATATCGCTTTCAGTTTGCTGCTGATGGTTCAAAATTGCATCAGGCAATCAGTCATATTTTCCATCTCGATCGTTGAAGCGGATGGTTAAAAGATCGCACAGCATCTCCAAAGAGTTTGACACCAAATTCACCTGAGATCGCTTGCGCTGATGCTCCTTCGATACGATCGCGGGAATTTCTGCGATCGTATAGCCACACTTTTTCGCAATGTAAATGAGTTCAACATCAAACGAAAATCCGTTCATTGTTTGCTTTGAGAATAACACCTTCATTGCCTCTCGTCGAAATCCTTTGAGCCCCGCTTGCGTATCTCGATAAGGTAAATCGAGCCATCCCCTTGATAGTAGATTGAACACCCTTCCCACAAGTCTACGACTGAGGCTAAGTCTCTGTTCTCGAATTAGACGACGACAGCCAATGGCGATATCAAACTGTTGCAACGCTGCAATCAGTAGTTCTAGATGATCAAGCGAATAGGCTAAATCACTGTCGATATAGCAAACATAATCTCCCTGAGCGTGTACGAGTCCGCGCTTGATTGCATATCCTTTTCCGGCATGGCAATCATAAGAAAGTAGTTGAATTTCTTTTCTTCCGGCTGCGTTAATCCTTGACTGCAAAAATGGCTTTGTCCAATCAATTGAACCATCATTCACAAATAGAAAATGGTAGCTTGGATGCGATCGCGAATATTCTAAAACCGCATCAAATGTTTTTTCGATGCAGGTCTGCTCATTGTAGACAGGCAGAATCACGGAAACTTCGGCAATCGCAAGACTTCCTTCGATCAATGGAGCGGCTGAAGCTTGACCAATCGTACCCAGATTGCTTTCCATTCAATGTTTAAATAGTTTTGAAGATTCAAATGTATCGACTGAGAGGGCAAAATCCGCAGAGTCTAGGCTATCGCACCAAAGCAGAAATCTGAAGCAAGACTGAGCATCAGGAAATGGGCTTTTGGTTGGTTTGGAATGATCATGGGCTGAACTTCCTGCGCTATTTTTGTTTGGATTAGCGCCCCTATGGTAGATCAGGAAAGTCAAGAACTCGGAAAGAATCTATCAAATCTGAATTTCTTTCCTGTTCGCTCCAGTAGAGATATTTCCGCTAGTTGTCGAACGATCACCGCTAAGCTCTACTCACCAGAGATAAAATCTCAAGCCGCCCAAAAGCATCACAGATAAATGAAATGTGACTTTTGAAGTTTAGAAAATCTTTCCGAGTTCTTGACTTTCATCCTCTAGATTACTGCTGTGACTCTCTAATTCGCCGCAGCACATCAAAGAGTTTGCGTCTTGCAAACAGATTCTCATGACCCAGATCATCGACCATTCAGCGTTAAACAGGATGTTAGCTTCAGAGTTTCGGTATCTCGCGTATTGGAACTCTGAGCTTTTGGGAGGGTGAGCGATCGTGCTTTTGATTTACTTCGCAGCGATTTCTTCTAAATGAAAAACCTTTCTGCCACGGCTCACCTAGTTGCAATGTATCGCGCGCTCGAAAGCGATCGTCCAAACGCACTCTTTCAAGACCTATTTGCCCGTCGTTTAGCGGGTGGAGAAGGGGCGCTGATGGTCGAAGTGTTGGGCAACAAGCAGCAGGAAACGTCGGCAATGGCAATTCGCACCTGTGTGATTGACGAGATGATTACCCATCTGGTCAGGTCGAATAGAGTCAATACCGTGCTAAATCTAGCGGCTGGATTAGATACTCGTCCTTATCGGTTAGATCTGCCTGCTTCCCTGCGTTGGATTGAAGTTGATCTCCCCGACATTTTGAAGCACAAAGAACAGAACTTAAAAAATGAGCAGCCAGTCTGTTCGATAGAGCGAGTCAAGCTAGACCTGATTGATGTTGGCTTGAGAAAGGCGCTGTTTACACAAATCAACGCATCCGCAAATCAAGTTCTTGTGATCACAGAAGGCTTACTCTCTTACCTGACCGAAGGGCAAGTTGCATCGCTTGCAGCCGACCTACGCCAGCAGTCTAACTTTCACTGGTGGCTGTTTGAGTTAGCATCGCCGATGGTGTTAAAACAGGCTCAAAAATCCGATCGACAGCAGCGATTTGACCAGTATTTTGCAAATGGCAAGGCAACTTTTCTATTTGCGCCTGACGCAGGAGCAGAGTTTTTTCGACCCTATGGTTGGAAGCTGACTCAGTTTCGATCGATTTGGCAAGAAGCTTGTCGCCTCAAACGCCAGACCGATTTAGTGCGGTTCGCTGGATTCCCGATTCGCTGTTTTGCGAAACAATATTGGCAAGCGATCACAGAGCGGAGTGGGTTCGTTTTGCTGGAGCGCGATTTTTGCACCTCGATCGACTGAAGAAACGGCATTCAGGTAGGCGATCGAGTCAGCAAAGGGAGCATAACTGTGAAGCAACTCCCAGTTCCGATTTGACTGCTAACGGCGATCGTGCCGCCATGACTTTGAACGATCGATTGTGCGATCGCAAGTCCCAATCCTGATCCCCCATCTGCATGAGAACGCGATTGATCCGCTCGCCAAAATCGATCAAACACCCGCGCTAAATGTTCTGGAGCAATCCCAATTCCTGTATCCTTCACTTCAATCACAACGTTTTGCCCGCTCCGAAACAGCTTCACTTCGACCTTTCCCCCTTCTGGAGTGTAGTGCAGTGCATTCACAATCAGATTGGTGAGCAATCGAATCAAGGGTGGGGGATCGCCCAAAACAAAAATAGACTGGGGAAGATGAGCGTGTAAGATCATCTGTTTCGTTTGGGCTTGAGGCTGATATAGCTCAATTAATTGCTCTATGATCTCGGTTAAGTTGATAGGTTGACGATGCGGAATTGCGGCTTTGTCTGTTCGTGCCAATAGCAATAAATCCTCAGTCAGATGAGCCATTTGATTGGTTGCGGATGCGATCGCAGTGAACTTTTCAGTATCACTTGGGCGCATTCCTTCGGGATATTTCAATGCCACAGAAACATTACTTTTGATTGCCATCAATGGGCTGCGCAATTCATGAGAAGCATCGGCAGTGAACTGTTTTAGCTGAGCGAAGCTTTCCTCGATCGGCTGCATCATTTGCCGAGTGAGCCAGACTCCACCCGCACTACTGAGAATCAGCGCAACCATAATGCCGCTGCCTAACCCCAAATCAAGCTTTCGCAGGTTTTCATCGAACTCTTCGAGCGACTGACTAGCTCTGACGTATCCAAAACGACGTTGATTGTCGCTACTGACGATCGGCAGTGTAATCGATTGAATGCGGGGGCGCGATCGCTGAATCTGAGCCATTTTGCTCGTCGAAAACGGCAAGGTTGAAATCGTTTTTCCTTGTTGAGCCATGAGGTGTCCTTGAAGATCAAACCATTGCAATGCTTGACTCCGTGCAATCAAATCTCTTGCAGAAATATCATGCCCAACTTCAAGTTGACCCTTGTTTATATCTGCACTAGAGACGGCTCCTTGTCCCAGCGCAATCAGCTCATTGGTCAGTTGCTGTTTCAAGCTATAGCTGTAAACGAGACGAACCGAAATCGCAAACGCGCCCAAAATCGTTGCAAGAACGGCAAGATAAGAAACCAACAATCGATCCTGAATTTGCTTAAACACTGCGATTGATGTGAACAGCCTCTCTCTTAACAGTACCTAATTAC
>DATJEM010000430.1:0-6389 GCA_035496615.1 Leptolyngbya sp. | reverse complement strand
TGGAAAATATCAAGCCTGCGATCGAGATTTTGCAGCGCTTGCATGAGCTTGGCGTGACGATCGCGCTCGATGACTTTGGCACCAGCTATTCGTCGCTCAACTATTTGACGCAGTTGCCGCTTGACACCCTCAAAATCGATCAGTCGTTCATTCGCAAACTGGGAAATAGTGCCCAAGATACGGCGATCATCCGGACTATTATCTCCCTGGCGCACAGCCTAGACTTAAATGTGGTGGCAGAAGGGGTCGAAACTCAAACCCAACTCGACTTTCTCAAAGCAAATGGGTGTGATCAGATTCAAGGTTATTTGTTTGGTCGCCCGATCGCGGCTGACGCGATCACGCAACGACTTAAAGAACTCTCAAGCCTAAAAACCCCTGAGAAACTGTTTGTGAATATCAATGAAGGGTAGTCCTAAACAGGTAAGGATATGTTGTCGTCTGCCATGTGAACACCCATAATCTCACGGGTTTTGACATCCATCGCTCACCCCACCCATTGCTTGTTGCCTTTGTTGTCCACGAACGACCGGAGTTCGTCGCATTGCAGCGCCAGGTTCTTTTGCAAAGTGCTGAGGGCAGAACACACGCAAAAACCACGGGTGATCACGGTGGATCAGAACGCTGCCTATCCAGGGGCAATTGAAGCGTTGAAAGGCGATGAAACACTGGCAGCAGAGACCGAATTGCGGCAGAGTAAGTCCTGGAATAATGTGATCGCGCAGGATCACCAGAACATCAAGCGACTCACCAAGCCGATGATGGGATTCGGGTCATTCAACACGGCAAGACGAACCTTGCGCGGGATTGAAGCCATGAATATGATTCGTAAAGGATAGGGGAAAGGGATCAATCAGGGGGACAGTGTGTCTCAAGCAAAGTTGATCGAAGCGCTCTTTGGAATGAGCGCTTAACGGAATACGAACGGGATGCTTCGTTTGTCACTCAAGAGTATTTGCGACACAACCAAATTCTTCGCTACGGACACTTGTTCCTTCGCTCTACAACATTTTTCCATTCCATTTTAAGGCGGCACCCAGATTCGAACTGGGGGTGGAGGTTTTGCAGACCTCTGCCTTACCACTTGGCGATGCCGCCGAATTGCATCACTAGCATCATATCACTTTGTTCCGAATAAGCGATCGCCCGCATCCCCAAGTCCCGGAATAATATATCCGTGTTGATCTAAGCCCTGATCGATCGCAGCAGTAAAAATTGGGACATCCGGGTGCTGTTCCTGAAAATGAGAAATGCCTTCTGGGGCAGCGAGAATGCAGAGAAATTTGATCGATCGAGGGTTAGTTTGTTTGAGTCGATCGACCGCAGCTACGGCAGAATTTCCGGTTGCCATCATCGGATCGACGACCAGCATATCGCGCTCTTCAATATCGTGTGGCACTTTGAAATAGTACTCGATCGGAATCAGAGAATTCGGTTCGCGGTAGATACCGACGTGCCCGACCCGTGCTGAAGGCAGCAGTTGAAGAATGCCATCGAGAATACCTTGTCCGGCTCTCATGATCGAAACGACCACAAGCTTTTTATCGGCAGCGACGATCGGCGCTTGCATTTCTGCCATTGGGGTTTGAATCGTTTCGTAGCGTAGCGGCAGATCGCGGGTGACTTCGTAGGCGAGGAGCAGGCTGATTTCGGTCATCAGCGATCGAAATTTTGCTGTACTGGTTTCTTGCCGTCGCATCAGGCTGAGTTTGTGCTGAACGAGAGGATGATCGATGATGGTGAGGGTTGCAGCCATAGTTTAGAAGACGGTTCCGTCGCTGGAAATTTGAATCGGGGGAGTTCCGGTGGGGCGAAGCGTGGCGGCGATTTTACGTCCGGCTGTCCAGGTTCCGCCTTGAAGAACTCTGACGAGAGGCAGAGCGTTTGAGTCTAGATCAAGTCGGGTGCGAATGGTGGCGGCGATGCGATCGAGTAAACAAACGGTCAAGGCGCGCCATTCGACTATCAGTTCTGAATCTGGGGCGTGAGGAAGGGTAGCTTGTTGTGGATCTTTCAGTTGAAGTAATCCAAGATCGATGCAGAGTCCGCCGTTGCGATATTCGGGAAGTCCAGTGAGGCGATCGAGTTCGGTAATCTTTAGTCCCAAATCTTGCAGCGGCTCAAGCAGCGAATAGGTCAGCCATTGAGAGAGTTTGTGAAATGGGATCAGTTGATCGCTCCAAGTTCCGGGCAGTGCGGAATGATGCCAGACATCTCCAAGATTGGTGCGGTCGATCGAGAGTCGCCCTGACCAAATTTCACTCAAGCCGCTCAAAACTGCATCAAAGACGATCGCAGCCGAAAGAGTTCCGTGCTCAGACTGTTGGATTAAATAATCTACTAAATTCCCAGGACGAGGATCTGTCCCAAACAAGTCGGGAGATTGTTCGATCGTATGCCCCAGTTTTTGTAAGAGATTCGATCGTCCTGCGAGTCCAACTAATGGATTTTCTAGGGAAACTTGAAAGTGTTTCGCGATCGTATCTGGTGTGATTTTCTTCAATCCTTCAGCATCGGTTTGGTAGGGCTGAGTTGAAAAAGCACCCTGGCAAAAGGCATCGAAAGACGCGATCGCGAGTCCTTCTGAGCGCGTCCAGGTTTGATCATCGCGATATTTCCAGCGATCGCCTGCTCCAGCGTCGAGTAATACACTGGGAATCACCAAATCGAATTTTGCTTTGGCTTGGTCGATTGGGGATAACTCTTTTAATGCCGCTTCAAGCTGAGATAACCGAGTGCCGCCTACTTCAAAATGTCGCCAGCGGCTATGGAACGGAATTTCTAAATCGGGATAGTGTTCGCGGATCACTGCAATCCCGTATTCTGCAACTGGATCAATCTGGGTTAAATCCACTCGAAAATGAGCGAGTTTGTCCGCTTGTGCCAGATCGAAGAGTTGTTCGCAGCGATCGCGGACGGCTTCGGGCGATCGCAGATATTCAACCGTTTTATTCACTCAATCCCCGTCCTTTGATTTCAGCGAGGGCTTCTTCGGTGAGAACTTCAGTTTCGGTGTAATATCCCGCCGCTTTTTTAGCTTCGATTTCGACCATTGCATCAGCGGGAATGAGGGCTTCGGGAATCGGGACGCGTGTGATGATTTTAATACCGGAACGAGTGACCGCTTCGTGTTTCATATCGCTCATCGAAATAAAACGATCGATGCGAGTAATGCCCAACCAGTGCAGCACATCGGGCATCAGTTCTTGGAAGCGCATATCTTGGACTCCGGCAACGCATTCGGTACGGGCAAAGTAGGCATCGGCTCGATCGCCGCCTTCCTGCCGTTTGCGGGCGTTGTAAACCAAGAATTTTGTCACTTCGCCGAGGGCGCGTCCTTCTTTGCGGAGGTATACAATTACGCCTGCACCGCCTTGTTGAGCGGTTTGAACGCACTCTTCGATGCCGTGAACTAGATACGGGCGACAGGTGCAAATATCAGAACCGAAAACATCGGAGCCGTTACATTCGTCGTGAACTCGGACGGTGAGGGCACGATCGGGATCAGTAATCGCTTCTGGATCGCCCACAATGTAAACTGTGATGCCGCCGATCGGGGGCAGAAAAACTTTAATATCGGGACGGGTAATCAGTTCAGGAAACATTCCGCCCGTTTGCTCAAATAGAGTACGGCGTAAAAGGTTTTCTTCGACTTGCAAGCGTTTCGCGAGTCCCGGCAAATACCAAACGGGTTCGATCGCAGCTTTGGTGACGACTAAATCGCCGCCTTTTTTCATGATTTCGCCATCTTCAATCAATCGCCCTTTGCTGACTGCTTCTTGCAGTTCTGGCATATTGATGTGGGCTTTGGTAATCGCGATCGTTGGACGAATATCAAACCCGCGCTCATAAAGGTCACGATAGACTTCGCCGACGACTGCCCCAAACGGATCGATCGAGACAATTTTATCTGGATCAGACCAGGCGGGATGCGTTTGCAGCAGTGCGGCTGGAGCCGTATTGGTCAAATCGGCGCGATGGTTAGCATCTAACTTGCCACTCGCGACAGCAAGAGCGCGATAAACGGCGTAAGAACCGGAGTGAGTGCCGATGACGTTGCGGTGTGCGGGGGTGGTGAGGGTTCCGATAATTGCGCCGCGTTTGAGGGGATCGGTTTCGCCCCAGTGAATGGCGATCGACTGAGAAAATTTTGCCGGATGGGACGTGAGAACGATCGGCTTTGAACGTTTGGGCTGGCTAACCATAGACACTCTCGCACCAAGTCAGGATTTGAAATCACGATCCTAGCAAGACTGTCGATCGATAGATAGTGTTCCAAGCGGCAAACCTACAAAAAATTTGCCTAAATGAATTTCTAGGAACGTTTGAAGACTTTTTGCCGCACGAAGTCAATATCCTCACGCACGAACCATAAGCTGGGTGGCGATGTTTTAAGAACGATCGGATAGCAGAGCCAAACCGAAATTAAGCGAATCGTCGTCGAACACAGTAGCGCTAATCCTAATCCCAGTAAGCCAAACATTGGAGTGAATACCAAAATCAATGGAATTCCCAACGCTACCCCGACGCTCTGAATCATCGTGACGATTCCTGGTCGATCCAACGCCATGAACGCCTGCGCGAGCATGACTGCTGTTCCGCCTAGCACGGTTTCGATCGCTAAGATCCGAAAGACGGGAATTGCGGCAAGATAGGCTTTACCATAGAGTAGATTCAGCACGATCGGCGCGAACAGCATCATTGAAACCGCCATCAAAACCGCTAAAATTCCGCCAATTCTCGCGGCTCTGCCCGTCATTTCCACGACTTCATGAACTGGACGGGCTGCCGCTTTGGGAAACAACACGGTGATAAATGAAGCTTGAACGACGTACAGCAATTGACAAAGACTAAACGAGATTGCATAAAGTCCCATCATTGGCGGAAGCAGCAAGCTCACTGCCAGCACTTGCTGAATCTGTCCCGCTAGCGCCGTAATCAAATCAATTCCATACGCCCGCAAACCATAGTGCAGCAGCCGCTTTACCGGTTGTCCGAGTTGCTCAAAGCGAATCGTAAAAAATCGCCTCGCGCAAGCAATCATCCAAACCAAAATCGGAATTCCGGGTAAGGAATACGCCAGAACGGCGGTAAACGGCGTTAGCTGTTTTGTCAAAACGAGAACGATCAGCACCGCTAACGTACTGATCGGCGGCACGTAGAGAAATTTATTGGCGATCAAGAATTCGTCGCTCGCTTCCATTGCCGATCGCAGCATTTCGGTAAACACGACCACTGGCACCGTCAGCATCAATCCTTGCGAAAGCTGAATCACTTCAGGCGGATATTTATTCAGCAAAAATGGAATTGCGACAATACCCACGATCGCGCTCACAAGGCTAATGATCATGCCCAGCAGAATCGCGGCAGAAAAACTGCGTGATCGCTCCAAGGGATATCGCTTCAACGTAAACAGCAATGCGCTGGGCAATCCTAACGACAGCGAATACGCAAAAAACTGGGGCCAAATCGCCATTGCCGCCTGCTCGCCGCGCCCCGCCGGACCCAAAATTCGAGCCGTAATCGTTCCGGTCGCAACATTCACCCCGATGATTAAAAACCGCGCAGTCAGCGTTTGGAATATTGCTGCTGTCCCATCTCGTCCCCGTAGGGTTTGTGATCCTCGCCGCACGAGGACAGAAATTCGCTCTGCCAAATTCATACACTCACCCACATCTACTCAGGAACGCAGGTTAATCTTAACGCCCTTCTAGCATGGCAAAAAAGGCATCGTCTAATTCATAGCCGAGAGTTTTGGTCATAGATTTGAGCCGCGATCGCGATTCGATTTGCTGCTGTTCTAGCCAACCCATCAGCACAAAAGTTTTGCTCATGACAAAAATTTCGAGCGCCTCTGGGTTGAACTCAATCCCATCGCGCTGAATTTCATGCGGAACCAGCATCGCCGCATATCGCCCCAACTCTTTATTTGACCAATCGAGGACAAAGGGCAGCCACGGGTACAGCGCATCGAGTCCAATAAACCAGAGCCGCACTTCTGGCACTTCCGAAAGTTCGCGCGGATCGTCTGGTTCGAGTGGGTAGTCGAGCTTGAACTGTAGTTGTTGTTCAAACTGCCGGATATCGATTTGGAGCGGCTCGATCGCGGCGATCGCTGGCGTTAAATCGACTCGATCGATCTGATCTGCATTGAGATGAATCACAATTGACATACGAATGACATCCGAATTTCTGGCGCTAGATCAGTTTATCTTGCAACGATTCGGATGGATCTGCACGATCACACTTTAGCTCTCTTCCGAAGTTCGATAAACGGGCAATAATACGTTAAACGTTGAGCCTTCTCCAAGCCTGCTTTTCACCGTGATTGACCCCCCGCAATGGAGTAATAGTTTCTGCACGATCGTCAACCCTAATCCTGCACCCCC
>DATJEM010000429.1:0-3908 GCA_035496615.1 Leptolyngbya sp. | reverse complement strand
CAGCGGTGTCACCTGATTCACTCGGCAAGACTGCGCCCCGCCTCCCGCTTCCATCCGCATACAGCCTGTAGTCTCAGAACACAAGACCGTACAACAGTTCACATCGGGATTGGTCGAAGTGAGCTTCAGGCTCACCATATCGCCCTTCACTTCTCCAATATCAGCCGTCGGAATTCCTGCCAATTCTGCCTCGATCTTGCGACCATCCCCAGCAGTAAAAAAGACGCGCTGCAAATCATAAATGTCTGCTTCTTGCTGGCGCGAATCTGGCTCCCAGCCCAAACGACTTGCCAGCCAGCCCAAATACATCAATGCCTGGGCTGGATTGCCTTTTTCGTAATCGATCACGACTCGATCGACTTCCCAAATTGCTTCTCGTCGTCCTGGCGCATCGAACGCTTCTGCCGCCAATTCTTGCCAAGCCGCCAAGCGCCGCCAGTTGAGATCGGTCACAAAAACACCCTCTTCAATGAGCACCGTCAATTTGAGCAAATCTTTCTCAGTATGCGTAGTAAAGCGGCTGGTGTCGAAAATAACTTGATTCGAGAGCTTCGATAGACGCTGAAACAGATTTTGATCGAGGTTCGGTGCCCCTTTCCACCAGACGATCCGAGGCAGATCGCTGATCAACAAGGAAGACGTGAGATCGCTGACTCGATCGAGCGCGGGTTCCGTGCCTTTTAGCGTAATGTACTCGCAGCAAATGAGCGCCGCTTGACTGGATTTGTTAATCGGGCAGTAAGCCGAGACTTGAGCCGAAACGCCTTCATCTTCGCCAGCAACTGGAAACAGCGAAATAATTCGACAAGGGTTTTGACTGGCGATCGCATCTGCAATTCCGCTTCCCGCTGCATCTGAAGCATATCGAGGAGAGTCAATTTCGTCGAGCGGTTCCCCTTTGCGTTTCGCCAACCCTTCCCGCAGCTTCGTCAAAAGTTCAGGACTAGATTGCCCATTAACCTCTAACCCATAGGTTGATTGAGCCGCTTGAATCGCAGCTTCGGTTCTTGGACCATCAATTCCATCGACGGGACCTGTGTAGAAACCCATCATCGCTAACAGCCGCTGGGTTTCTTCGGGTTCATAGACGACGAGGGTAAACGTGGTGGCGCGGGTTGCCGCGATCGCGGAGCCGCTACCATCAGTGGTGTCGTAGGATTGCCAGATTTGATTCAGTTCTGTTTCGATCTCATTTAGCGAGACATCTTTGGGGGCTTGGAGTGAGACAAGCGGAGCAGATTTGGTAGCCATATCAAGAGAGTTAAAGATTAAAGATTAGAGTCTGCGCCAGCGGCGACCGTCGCGATTGATCAGTTGTTCGGCTTCAGAAGGTTCCCAGGTTCCCGCTTCGTATTGTGGCATCAAGCTAGGATCGGTGGGGGCTTCCCAGGCAGTGAGCGCTGGAGTCACCACACGCCAAGCGGCTTCAACTTCATCCGATCGAGTGAACAAGGTTTGATCGCCCATCATGCAGTCGAGCAGTAAGCGATCGTATGCCTCCCCGCCCGTGACCCCGAAAGAAGTGCCGTAGCTAAAGTCCATTTCTACCGATCGCGTTCTCAAGTCTGCACCCGGCATTTTGACTTCAAACCGCATGCCGATCCCTTCATTCGGCTGAATCCGCATCACGAGAACATTCGCGTTTGCCTGTTTTGCCGCAGATTGGAAAATCAAGAAAGGCACATCCCGAAACTGAATCGCGATTTCGCTGACTTTCTTCGGTAAGCGCTTTCCGGTTCTTAAATAGAATGGAACCCCTTGCCAGCGCCAATTGTCCACCAGGAACTTCATCGCCACGTAAGTGGGCACAAGCGAATTGGGATCAACTCCCGGTTCCTCGCGGTAGCCTTGAACTTGCTGACCTTTCATCCAGCCTGCGCCATACTGTCCTCGGACTGCCGAATGTTCTAAACGATTGGTATCGGCAAGTCGAGTTGCCTGAATCACCTTTACTTTTTCAGTCCGAATACTATCAGCATCCAGTGAGTTGGGTGGTTCCATTGCGGTCAAGCAAAACAGTTGCATCAAATGGTTTTGCACCATGTCGCGCAGCGCTCCGGAAGATTCGTAATATCCAGCCCGATCTTCAACGCCAACGGTTTCAGCAACCGTGATCTGAACGTGATCAACAAACTGACGATTCCACAACGGCTCAAAGATTGCATTCCCAAATCGGAACACCAATAGATTTTGAACCGTTTCTTTACCCAAATAGTGATCGATCCGGTAAACCTGATTCTCTTTGCAAACCTTGTTAACAATGCGATTCAAGTTTTGAGCAGAACTCAGATCGCGACCAAACGGTTTCTCGATCACCAAACGGGTTTTCTGCGCGTCTTTCAGCATTCCCGCGTTGCCGAGTTGCTGAATCGCTTCGGGGAAAAACTTCGGGGCAACAGACAGATAAAAAACGCGATTGCCTCTCGTGCCGCGCTTTTTGTCCAGTTCAGTCAGAGCCGCGTTGAGCTTTTGATAGCTTTCGGGATTGTCAATGTCTCCCGGACAGTAGAACAATCCTTGAGCAAAATCTTGCCACAGCGCTTCCGAGCCGACACCATCGGAGAATTCTTCGACTCCTTCGCGCATTTGATCTCGAAAGTAGTCATCGCTCCACTCGCGACGGGCGATTCCTACGATCGTTAATTCAGGCGGCAGGCGGCGTTCGCGTTTGAGGTGATACAGTGCCGGAACCAGTTTGCGTTTGACTAAATCGCCTGATGCCCCGAAAAATACAATAATGTTGGGGTCGGGCATCCGTTGTTGTTGCAGTCCAACCCGGAGCGGGTTTTGTAAGAGAGTAACCATAGTTGAGGAGTGAAGGGACGAAGCGGGAAGCGATCGCTCACTTCCCTAAAACGAACTAGACTTTGGCGAGTCGATCGACCTTTTCTTGCAGCGATTTCATCAGCGATTCAAACGGCTTGATGAATTTGTCGATGCCTTCTTCGAGCAATTCGGTCATCACTTGCGCCAGATTGAGATTGATGTCGGGATCGGTGAGACTTTCGATGAGGTTGTATGCCTCTTCGACGTGGGTATCAATTCGGGGAGCGACATCGCAATGATCAGCACAGGCTTCGATCGTGTTCGGCGGCAGCGTGTTTACGGTATCCGCTCCGATCAGTTCATCGACATACATCACGTCGCTGTACTCAGGGTTTTTGGTGCTAGTGCTTGCCCAGAGGAGACGCTGTACGTTTGCGCCTTTCTCTTTCAGCGCTAACCAGCGGGGATCAGCAATGATCTTTTTGTACTCTTGGTAAGCAATTTTGGCGTTGGCGATCGCGACTTTGCCTTTAACTGCTTTCAGCTTTGCTTCTTGCTCTAACGCATCGACACCTTTGCTGAGTTTCTCATCGATCATTTCATCGATTTTGATGTCGATCCGGCTGAGAAAGAAACTGGCAACGGAGGCAATTTTGCTGATGTCTTCGCCTTTAGCTGCCCGTTTTTCGAGTCCGCGAATGTATGCCCAAGCCGTATTGATATAGCTTTCAACCGAGAACAAGAGCGTTACGTTCACATTGATCCCGTCTGCAATTACGGCTTCGACAGCGGGCAAACCTGCTGAAGTTCCCGGAATTTTGATCATCACATTCGGGCGACCAATTTCTTTGTAGTAGCGATGCGCTTCGCTGATTGTTTTTTCAGTGTCGTTCGCGATGTTCGGTGGAACTTCGATGCTGATGTATCCATCCAATCCGCCCGACTCTTCGTAGATTGGCAGGAAGATGTCACAGGCATTGCGAATATCTTCAAAAATCAGCGATTCGTAGATATCCAGCAGGGACTTGCCTGCTTTGATCCCGGCATCAATATCAGCATCGTAGATTTTGTTGCCGTTGATCGCTTTTTCAAAAATGGCTGGATTTGACGTGATTCCGCGCAATCCGCGATCGTCGATCATG
>DATJEM010000428.1:0-2393 GCA_035496615.1 Leptolyngbya sp. | reverse complement strand
CCGACATTTGACCAACGATCCGAGCAAAGTGGTTGAGGTCGCGTTGCGGCAATGGCTAAGAAGCGAACTGTATCGCGATGAAGACAATGCCCGATCGCTGCCGCGAAATCCCCCAGTGCCCCCTAGAGGCGAGTGGAACGATTAGGTAATGCTTCAGATGCAGTTTTTGCTGTGATCGGTTTTTGTGGCTCTTGTACGATCGTTCGCTTTCAACTCCCGGTCAAATGGTCACTTCTGTGAATCTTTCTACCTCGTTTTCCGATTCGTCTTACTCGATTGACTCGTCCGTTTGTTCTGATGCTGCCGCGATCGCAAAAGTCGCAGAGCTGATGCTGATTCATGACGCGGCGGGGATTCTGCTGGCGTTTCATTGGCAGGCGGCAGAACAGATCGAGATCGATCCGCCGCTGATTGGCAAGCCGCTGGGTGCGGGATTTGCGCCTGTGTCCGGTGCAGCGTATTTAGAACGATTGAAGCGGGTGCTATCGGCTCAAACCCCGGAACAGTTTCGCTGCTTATTTGAGTGCGGCGATCGCACCGTTCTGTTTGATCTCGTCATGAGTCCCGTGATTTTGCCGAATGGAACCGCAGCGTTTGTAGTGGTCACAGGAGAACAGGCAAATGAACTCGACGAAACGCGATCACCTTTACAGGCGGTGGAATTGTTGCGAGAAAGCAATCTCGATCGCTACCAGCAGCTTCTCACCCAAATTGTTTGGAACGCTCGGCAAAATCTTGAACTGCCGACGATCTGGCAGGCAACGGTTGACGGATTGGGGCTGGCACTGAATGTGAGTCGCTGCGTGATTTGCCCTTATGATCCCAAGCGATCGAGCATCGAAGCAGTGGCAGAATTTCGCCAAGATTGCCTTGCGTCGCTTCAGGGTGAAACGTTTCAGCTTCAGCATCATCCTCTATTGCAAAAAGCATTGGCGACCCTGAAGCCGATTCGAGCGGTGCGACAGGCTCCCGAAGAAATTGATCCCAACCCGGAAGCCGATATTCCTCAGACTCGCCTCCTCGTAGCGACGCATTACCAAGATCAGCCGAACGGATTGATCATTTTGGATCAGTGCGATCGCGATCGGGTGTGGACAGAAGCAGAATTAGATTTTGTGCAGGAGTTAGCGGATCAAGTTGGGACTTCGATCGCTCATGCGGCACTGCTGATCGAGCTTCAACGAGCCAATGATAATTTAACCGTGAAGCATCGTGAACTGGAAGAAGCGCGATATCAAGCCGAAGAAGCCTCGCGGCTCAAGAGTGAGTTTTTGGCAAATACATCGCACGAATTGAGAACGCCGCTAAATGGCATGATTGGCTTTCTCAAGCTGGTTCTAGACGGCATGGCGGAAGATCCGCAAGAACAGCGGGAATTTATTGAAGAAGCACATCGATCGGCAATGCACCTGTTCGACATCATGACCGATGTGTTGGATATTGCCAAAATCGAAGCCGGGAAGATGCAGATCGAATGCAGTCCCGTCAGCCTAAAAGAATTGTTAGTGCAGGCGGAAACCATGACTCGGACTCAGATTCGCCAGAAGAATCTCAGCTTTGAGTTGCAAATCCCGCCGACTCATGACGAAATTTTCGTGTACGGCAATTATCAGCGATTGTTGCAGGTCGCATTGAACGTGATCGGAAACGCAATTAAGTTCACGAATGAAGGCGGCGTGACCGTTAGCGCAGAGGTAATCAAGAAACGTATCGTTGTTCAGGATGAAGAACTTCCAGGACTAGTCAAAATTCGAGTGGCAGATACGGGGATTGGGGTTTCGCTCGACAAGCAGGACAAACTGTTTCAATCGTTTAGCCAAGTCGATGGATCGCTGACTCGACAGTATGGCGGTACGGGGCTAGGACTGGCAATTTCTCAGAGGCTTGTTGAAGCGATGGGCGGAGTGGTGAATTTCTACAGTATGGGCGAAGGACTGGGATCGACCGTAACTTTTACGATTCCGCTGTATCAAGAGCCTGTGATGATCGCGGCAGATTAACGAGTTGGGCTGCTGGTAGCAAAGTATATGGTTACTGCTATCGTGCCTTGCCATTAATAAGAAGATAATAAAAAGCTCAATCTTTTCTTAAGGCTATGTCTAATTTAAATCGACCTTGGCGCTCAGGATTACAGGTCACCTTCCGCGAAGAAGTAGAAAGGATTAAGCGATTACCACTCAATCAGAAAAACGCTCCACTCCTGATTGGTACAGCTATGGGGAAAAAAGGTAATTTTGAGCTTGCGTGGGATATGGATCGGAAGACCATTTTTGTTTGGGCAACAACCGGCACTTGGGAATATGTTTTGACAAAAATCGTTAAATATGATTCTACTAACAGTAATTACTATATCGTTGACGGCAAAAAGAATGACTTCCTAGAAAAGGTGAAAA
>DATJEM010000427.1:0-6629 GCA_035496615.1 Leptolyngbya sp. | reverse complement strand
TTATTCGTCAGGCTCGATCGTACTTTCCAAGCCCTTCATTTTCAACGTCTCACTATAAAACTCTGCGTGTTCCTGAGCGCAAGTAATGACTAACCCGACTCCCGTATTATGTGTTTCCATCATGACGTTAACCGCTTGGGGCTGAGTCAAGCTGGGAACCGTTTCGATCAGCGCTTGCACCACATATTCCATCGAGTTGTAGTCATCGTTATGAAGCAAAACTCGATAGCGCGGGGCAAGTTTACGGGTTGTTGAACGCTTTTCAATAGTTTCAACAGACACAGTTCTTTCCTCTTCGTAAATGATCAGGGGTGAATTTAACCGATAGCAATTTCCACCCATTTGGCTTTTGTCGTTCCAACTGCAAACTGAAGCCTCAGTTCAATACAGCTTTCGGGTAGAAAGGATGTTCGCGATCGTGTTCTAGCTTATCGTTTCTTCACGATGCACGGTGAATTCATTCTATCTACACTGACCCAAATCGATCAACCTGAAGATAAAGTAGCGGTTTGGGAATTCAAAAATCTAGAATTGATTGAACGAAATCCCTAAAAAAATCTATGTCCGAGGCTTCTCAGCAGTTTAGTTTTCAACCTTCTCAAATTGTTTTTCTCGAACATGACACTTCACGCCTCTATGCCGAAGTGATACAGTTTGTGGAATTAAGACAGCTTTGCTGGGTCAGACCGATTGCGCTTGTGACGGCTTTAGATTATCCGGATTGGACAGACTACGATCGTCTAACGCTACAAAATCTTCAAGACGGCTCTGATCTAATGTGCCCTGCCGCTTTGTTTCAGGAGGCGCTTGATATGGAAGTGTTGCCGCTGCTCGATCGACTTTACTCATTTGAAACTGAGTTTAAGCCAAATAAGCTATCCCCACATCGCTACCTGCAACAGTTTGTTCAACAGATTTGGGAAGCCTACCCAGAGCAGTTTAAGAAGTAGTTTAGTTAAAAAGATTGCGTGTTTCAAATAACACATCTATCTTTGTGAATAGACTGGTTCAACTTGCGAGAGCCTGTTTTGATTGAGTTTAGAAAAAGCGACTCTCGAAATAAAAGTGTAATCATATACACAACCGAGAAAATACTTACCGGAAAGTTTAAACAACCCTGCTGATCCAGCGACAACAGATAAAGTTTCTGCGAAACCGTGAAGCTTCTCTAGGCGTTTTAGAAGGAGTCCAGTTATGGTCGAAGCGTCAACAAAATCGCGCTTAAGATTCTAAAGGATAAGGAAAGTTATGCAGAGTTTGCTCACTCGCCCACAGGTTGCCATCATTCGTCCTTTCGGCTCCCTTAACGCCGCAAATGCCGTAGAACTCCGAAATCAACTTCATACAGCAATACTCTGTGAGCAAAATAGCGCCCTTTTAATTGACATGAGCCAAGTCGAATCTTTGGATAGCGCGGGTTTGATGGCACTGGTTTCTGCCTTGAACCTTGCTCAAGCCAACCAAACGCGCTTCAGTCTCTGTTGTGTTACCGTCTCGATCCGAATCGTATTTGAACTTACCCAACTCGATCGCGTCTTTGAGATTTTTGAAAGCCTTTCATCCTTTGAACTTGCAACCGCTTGAATTGCTGCTTACCTTGCTTGCTGGAAAACCCAGAGCGATCGTCAGTATACTGAAGTCTCGATCGCTCTGAAGCAAGGCAAGGTGAACCGTGACAATTGCAGTAGAAAACCTTCTCACGACCGATATCCTCCGTCCGGCTCGATATCTAGGCAACGAGTTAGGAGCGGTACACAAATCTTGGACTGAAACCACCGTTCGATGGGTGTTGACCTATCCCGAAATCTACGAAGTTGGGGCATCGAACTTAGGGCACATTATTCTCTACAGCATCCTCAATACTCAGCCTCGCCAGTTATGCGATCGAGCGTATCTCCCGGCATCCGACCTCGCCGCCAAACTCCGCTCCACTGAGACTCCCCTTTTTGCGGTCGAATCTCGCCGACCCTTAACTGATTTCGATATTTTAGGATTTAGCCTCAGTTACGAACTTGGAGCAACGAACATTCTCGAAATGCTCGATCTCGCGGGTATTCCTCTAACTTGGAAAGCGCGATCGCAGCATGATCCCTTAATTTTTGCAGGCGGACAAACCGCAACCTCAAACCCAGAACCGTATGCAGACTTTTTCGATTTTGTCGCGCTGGGCGATGGCGAAGAACTGCTCCCAGAAATTGGCTTCGTGATCGAAGAAGGAAAATTAGCAGGACTGAGCCGCGAAGAACTTTTGCTCGATTTGGCTCAGATTCCTGGTGTTTACGTGCCGAGATTTTACGATATGGCTGCGGATGGTTCCATTCATCCCAATCGCCCAGACGTGCCGAACCGAATTCTGCGCCGGGTTGCAACTCCAATTCCAGCCTATTCGATCGGGCTTGTTCCCTATATTCAAACCGTCCACGATCGTTTAACGATTGAGATTCGACGCGGCTGTACTAGAGGTTGTCGATTCTGCCAGCCGGGAATGCTGACCCGTCCCGCTCGGGATGTCGAACCTGAACAAGTAGTAGACGCGATCGAGGCTGGCATGAGAGCAACCGGATACAACGAATTTTCGCTGTTGTCTCTCAGTTGTTCTGATTATTTAGCGCTGCCTGCGGTTGGGGTCGAACTCAAAAATCGGCTGAAAGGGGAAAATATTTCGCTGTCGTTGCCCAGCCAGAGAGTCGATCGCTTTGATGAAAATATTGCCAACATTATTGGGGGGACTCGCCAAACCGGGATTACGTTCGCACCAGAAGCCGGAACTCAACGGATGCGAGACATTATCAATAAAGGTTTGACGAATGAAGAGCTTTTACGCGGTGTCAAAACTGCTTTTGAACGAGGTTGGGACAAAATCAAGCTCTACTTCATGATTGGACTTCCAGGCGAAACTGATCCAGATGTGTTGGGCATTGCCGATACCATTCGCTGGCTACGCCGGGAATGCACCAAACAAGGGCGCAGACGACTCGATTTCAACGTCACGATTTCTAACTTCACGCCAAAGCCCCATACGCCCTTTCAATGGCACTCAGTTTCGACCACTGAATTTAAGCGTAAACAAGCCCTGTTGAAAGAAGCCTTTCGATCGATTAAAGGAGTCAAAATCAATTTCACCGATACGCGCATTTCGGCAATGGAAGATTTTGTCGGTCGAGGCGATCGGCGGTTAGCGCCAGTGGTTCAACGTGCTTGGGAACTTGGTGCAGGCATGGACTCATGGTGGGAGAGCTTAGAAAAAGCGTTCGGGGCATGGACACAAGCGATCGATGAAGCTGGCGTAACCTGGAAATATCGCCAAGTCGAAAGCGGTGAATGGAACATCTTCGAGGCGACCGAATCAATTTCGCTGGATGCGCCGTTGCCGTGGGATCACATCGATACGGGCATCGATAAAACCTGGCTAAAAGAAGATCTGCAACGGGCGCTCGAAGCCGCGATCGTCCCCGACTGCTCGTTTGAAGGGTGTTCTCACTGCGGCGTTTGTGGCGTTGATTTTGGACACAATATCGTAATTCCACCGCCTGAGATTCCCGGATTTTCAGGACATTTTGAGCCAGATCAAACGAAAGCTCAACGGCTACGCGTGCGGATGGGTAAAGAAGGAGAGATGGCATTATTGAGCCATTTGGATTTGATGCGATTGTTCGATCGTGCAGTTCGTCGGGCTGCGATTCCCTTGACTTTTACAGGCGGATTTCATCCCTCACCGAGAATTGTGCCTGCCAGCGCTTTACCGTTAGGAGTCAGCAGTTCCGGTGAAATTGTCGATTTTGAACTGACTCGATCGATGGACATCGAAGAATTTCGCACCCAACTTGCTGCCCAACTTCCTGCCGAAATTCCAATTTACGAGATCGAAGAAGTCAACCCAAAAGAACCCGCCGCCGCCATCCTGCTGAAGAAAGCAGAATATCGAATTGAAATTGCTGCCGAAGCGGACATCGATTGGAGCGGCTTGATCAAACAAGTTTTAGCGAAATCTGAAATTTGGTTAGAGCAAACGACAAAATCTGGAAAAACTTACGCGTTGGATATTCGCGATCGCTTATTTGAACTTCAACTCATCGAAGCCACGCCCGAAAAAGCCACACTTCAATACATCGGGAGCTGTCAAAATGACGGAACTTTACTTCGTCCGGAACAAGTGATTACGATTCTTGAACAAATCTCTGAGCAGGAATTACACCTGTTGACCGTTCATCGAATCAAGCTGTTTCTCACCGAATAAGCTTCGTGGATCAAAGTCGAATCACCAAAATTGGTACAGATGCAAATCCGCACGTTATAATGCTTTGCATCACAGGCTGTAGTGAGCTAGGAATCCCCGTAGATGCTGGCGGGTGTAGGTCTTAGAGTCTTACTCGGTTTGTTAGCCAGATTTTCGTTATTCTTCATTCGGATGCAGCGAACGATCGCGATCAGTTTGATCGAATTCCACTCATTGACTGTCTAAGGTCGAAGTGAGCATTGGTTTGAGATTGTCGGTCTTCTTAGAAGCCGCTCATGCCAAATACCACTCAGACTTGCGTGATTTCGAGACTTTCCGCTCCCGTATTTTTGACCGTTACCGCGAAAGAAGCAAAACTTCAGAGCTTCGATCGCCCTCCAGTTTTGAGGAATTTGAATGTCAAAGCAAATTGTGATTGCTGAACAGCATAGAATTGCTGCTGTATTTTCAGAAGATCAGATTCAAGAACTAATTGTCGCGACCGGAAGCCATCAGGTCAGCGATATTTATTTAGGCATTGTCGAAAACGTACTGCCCGGAATAGATGCCGCGTTTGTCAATATTGGCGATTCTGAACGCAATGGATTTATTCACGTTTCGGACTTAGGACCATTAAGACTCAAACGATCGGCAGGGTCGATTACCGAACTGCTTGCGCCTCAGCAAAAGGTGCTGGTTCAGGTGATGAAAGAGCCGACGGGGAATAAGGGTCCGCGCCTCACCGGAAATATTTCGATGCCAGGTCGATACTTGGTACTGATGCCAAACGGTCGGGGGGTCAACCTGTCCCGCAGAATTCGCAACGAAAACGAACGAAATCGCTTGAGAGCTTTAGCGATTTTGGTTAAACCCGCCGGAATGGGAATCGTCATTCGCACCGAAGCCGAAGGAATGCCTGAAGAGGCAATCATGGAGGATTTGGAGGTGTTGCAGAAACAGTGGGAAGCCGTTTTACAAGAAGCAGGCTCGACGCGTGCACCTGCATTATTAAATCGTGACGATGATTTCATTCAGAAAGTGTTGCGGGATGTCTATAGCGCTGACGTGAATCGAATTGTGGTCGATTCTCACACGGGGTTGAAGCGGGTCAAACAGCAGCTTGTCAATTGGGGCAGCGGCAAACCGCCTCAAGGAATCCTGATCGAACATTATCGCGATCGCATTTCCATCCTCGATTATTTCCGGGTCAATGCCGCGATTCGCGAAGCGCTCAAACCTAGAGTAGATCTACCTTCTGGCGGATATATTATTATCGAGCGCACCGAAGCTTTAACGGTCGTTGATGTCAACTCTGGATCGTTTACGCGATCGGCAACCGCTAGAGAAACCGTGCTTTGGACAAACTGCGAAGCGGCAACCGAAATCGCTCGACAGTTACGGCTGAGAAATATTGCAGGCGTAATTATCGTGGACTTCATTGATATGGAGTCGCGTCGCGATCAGTTGCAGGTCTTAGAGCATTTTAATAAGGCACTGCGATCGGACAAAGCCAAACCGCAAATTTCTCAACTGTCTGAACTCGGCTTGGTCGAACTCACTCGGAAACGTCAAGGCAAGAATATTTACGAACTCTTCGGTCGTCCATGTCCAACCTGTGGCGGTCTAGGTCATGTGGTTCACTTACCAGGCGAAGTCGATGCTGAAGAAGGCGAGAATCTAGAACAACGCCCCGCCGCTCGGTACACGCCTGCTGAAAGTTCGCCCCGTCGGGCTGAATCCCGTCGAGAAATTCCTGCCGCAACTGAATCGTTCTGGGAAGGAGAAGACTCAGACGACTCAAGCGAGTCCGACTTAGAACTTCTGCATCATCCGAGCTACCAAGAACGGGGTCGAACTGCGAATCGTCGCCGCCGTCGTCGTCCTGGCGACGAATCACCGCGTGAACTGACTCGCGGTGAAGCCCCAGTGCGAGAAACTCTGACGCGTGAAGCCCCCTCCAAACCTACCCGCTGGGAAGAATCAGGCACAAGACCGATCGCAACCTCCACCCCCGCGCCAACGCTGGTTTCACGATCAACCGACTATACTCCGGAGCCAGCGGAAGAGACCCCTACCGAAGAAGCCCCGCGCGAGAATCAGTACGAAGAGCGACGGAATAATCGTTCTCCGAGACGCGATCGATTCAATAAAGCTCCGGCTGAACCCCCAGAATCGATTTACGTTGAAATGACTCCTGATGAGCAAGAAGTTTACGCTTGGATGGGAATTTCACCCCTGATTTTGGCAAGTCAGGAAGTCAAAAACCCCAAATCCGCGATTGTTTCTGTGCTACTTCCTGGAGAAGCGCCGCCGCCCGAAGTAGCTCGAGTATCTCCTGAGCCTGAAGCGGAAGCGGAAGACCTACCTGAAGTTGAGGCAGTTGAAGCGGTTGAAGCGGTTGAAGCGGTTGAAG
>DATJEM010000426.1:0-7383 GCA_035496615.1 Leptolyngbya sp. | reverse complement strand
CTGTGCGGTGTTCCCTGCTTCATTGAGATACTCATGAATCCCAAACGCATCTTCGGTCGTTCGCAGCAAAGAGTAATGATTGTAAGGGGTTGTATCAACTACGCCCCGCGCTCCATGATTAGTCACGACGATCGTGGCGATGTGTCCCCCACCAAAATTCGCGGTGCTATGCGGCTCGACACCACAACAGCCCTGGGGGTTTATTTTAATCAGGGGATTGTTGTCTTCGTCCCAGGTAATGACGATCGCAGTGTTTCCCGGTGCTTTCCAGAGTTTGGACTGAGTGATTTGATCGACCAGTTTGCCAATGCGCTGGTCTCCAGTCTGGATCAAATCTTTTGTATTGGGACATTCCGGCAACCCGTGCATTTCGTCGCATTGATTCAGCACAAGATGGCTGTAGTTTGGTGCAGTGTTCGCTTGCAGGTCGATCGCGAGTTGCGTTAGCGGCACAATCTGGCTGGCTCGTTTTGGATCATCTTGAACGGCTTTGAAGTTCATGAAACCGTTGTGTTTTGCTGCGTACAAAGCGCGGTTTAGACTTGGAGCCACGATCGCTTTAGAATCCGCAGCCGGAAGATCTTCAAAGTAGCCTTTCCAAGTTAAGCCTTTCTCGTTGAGTTGATCCATCAAGCTGCGATCGCGCAGGGTATGGTTCGCGTAACCGGGTTTTTTCGCACTCTGACAAAAGCGATCGGAACTTCCGGCTTGACAGTAAAAAGCATCATCATCATGAATTCCAAAGGTACTACCACCCAGCATTGCGATGTAATTTGCTTCGCTAGGGTGAACTTCGCCGTAGAAGTTTTTTGCTAATCCATACGTGGTGGCGAGGCGGGTTAAGTTCGGTGTGTTTTTGCCAATGACCTGCAGATAAGCTTTGTTTTCCGCAACAATCACAAAGATATGTTCATACTGCGGAATGGCTTGATCATCAGTCGTTGCTGCGCTGCTTTGAGGAGGGAGTGCGACAGATTGCTGATTTGTCGTTTGTAAAGCAGAACATCCTGCAAGTGAGCCAACGAGACAAAGCGCGACAAACCCAAACTCAATTGTGCTGAATCTTGCCATGATTGCTCCAACGTTCGATCGAAAAGTAGGCGTAATTCTAGCAGGTCTAGTGCATCTCGAAACCCTGAGGATTGTGAATGCAGGAAGGATTGTAGATTCGATCAATTTGGCGATCGCGCGGAGCCTCAGATCATCCTCATGCGCTCAAAGGGATATCTCCATGCGTTCATGCTTGCCTACTGCCGCGCCATCTCCATAAAGATGCGCTGAGAACTCTGCTCTGACTGACCCGCTTCGGGGGTTCGCTGCACATACTTGCCATCCGGCTGCAAATCCCAAGCATAGCGATTGTCCGCCAGCATGATGCCCAAAATCTCCTGCAAGTCCTGAGATAAGTTCGGATCTTCAACAATCACGACAGCTTCAACTCGTCGATCGAGGTTTCGCGGCATCCAGTCAGCACTGCCAATAAATACCTCAGCTTCACCGTTGTTGTTGATGTAGAAAATCCGGGCGTGTTCGAGAAAGCGTCCAACAATGCTGATCACGCGGATATTCTCGCTCACGTCTTTCAAGCCTGGACGCAAACAGCAGATGCCTCGCACAATCAAATCAACCTGCACCCCCGCTTGAGAAGCTTCATAGAGCGCCATGATCAGTCTTAGATCAACGAGAGCATTCATTTTGGCAACAATTCGCCCTGATCCGCCGTTGCGCTGATGTTGAATTTCTCGATCGATCATCTCCAACATCCGATCGCGCAAATTTACCGGAGCCACCAGCAACTTTCGATAAGACTGCTGCCGCGAATATCCCGTGAGATAGTTAAACAAATCCGTCAAATCGGCTCCCAAATCCTCTCGACAGCTAAATACGCCTAGATCGGTGTAAAGTCTGGCTGTTTTCGGATTGTAGTTTCCCGTGCCGATATGCACGTATCTGCGAATGCGCCCTTCCTCGCGCCGCACCACCAACACTAATTTGGTATGCGTTTTCAGCCCAACCAAGCCATAAACAACGTGAACCCCTGCACTTTCTAGCTTTTTTGCCCAGCTAATGTTATTTTCTTCATCGAATCGAGCTTTGAGTTCGACTAACGCAGCGACTTGAATATCATTTTCTGCCGCAGCGATCAGCGCTTGGACGATCGGAGAATCCCCCGATGTTCGATACAACGTCATTTTGATCGCCAGCACGTTTGGATCTTGCGCCGCCTCCTCAATAAATCGCTGCACACTGCGCGAAAACGATTGATAAGGATGATGCACCAAAATATCTTGCTTACGAATCACGGAAAAAAAGTTCTCATCATGCGTCGCAGCTTCAGAAGCGGAAACTTCCAGCACCCGCTTTAGTTTCGGATGAACAGATGGACTCCAAACCGGATCTTTGAGTTCTGGCAAGGGTAAGCCTGCAAACATAAATAAATCACGCAAGCACAAAAGACCTTCGGTTTCATAGATATCTTCGTTTGCCAGATCCATTTCTTCGATTAACTTCGTCCGAATGTGATCGGGCATGGTCGGATTGATCTCTAATCGCACGGCAGACCCACCGACGCGGCGCTTTCTCAGTTCTTCTTCGATCGCCGACATCAAATCATCTGCTTCATCTTCTTCCACTTCCAAATCTGCATTGCGAGTGACGCGAAACGAATGATAGTCCTGAATGTTCATGCCCGGAAACAGCGCTTCCAAATTGTGGGCGATCACTTGTTCAAGTGGAACCCCAGCCCAAACCGGAGCGCGGCTTTTCGCTAGTTCAGTCGGCAGATCTTGAGTTTCGATCGGCAATGGAATAAATCGCGGCAAAATTCTCGGAACCTTCACCCGCGCAAACAGTTCCTCGTGAGTCTCAGGATCTTGAACAATCACTGCCAAATTCAGACTCAGGCTCGAAATGTAAGGAAAAGGATGTCCCGGATCGATCGCTAAGGGGGTCAGTGCCGGAAAGACTTGCGCTTCAAAGTACTCGTGCAAATAAGCGCGTTGTTCTTGACTCAGATCAATATAGTTCAGCAGATAAATGCCTTGACTGGCTAACTGAGGGCGCAACGCTGCTTCAAAATGGCGATGTTGTTTGATCACTAAGGGACGCAATCGCTCATTGATCAAGGCTAACTGTTGTTGCGGTGTGCGACCATCGACGCTGAGTTTACTGACCTGGGCTTCGACTTGCTGTTTGAGTGCTGCCACTCGCACCATGAAGTATTCATCCAAATTTGAGCTAAAAATCGCTAGAAACTTCAGCCGCTCAATCAATGGAGTCCGCGGATCAAACGCTTCGTGCAGCACTCGGTTGTTAAACTCAATCCAACTCAGTTCTCGACTAAAGTAGTACTGCGGTTCGCTCAGATCAATGCTCACGATTTCCTGCTTGCGTCGCCGCATCTCAAAACACCTCATCTTCACGACCGATCCACCATTCGCCCAAGTTCATCAAATCCTGGTGAAGATCTACCAATCGTTCCTCATATTCCGCCGCTGAAAGCTCCGATCGCTGTTCATTCAGTTTTAACAGCCGCAACTGAGCGAGTAACCACGGCTTTGTTACACTGTCGGTTTGTTCAAGGTAGCGGGCAAGATCATGGCTGTTCATGGAAAAATCGCAGTCTCGGTTTAGCTTCATTGTTACGTTCTTTGGGACGTTATGGTGCGATCGAGACAGGAATTCTGCAAACTTCATGCCTAGTGTGATGCAGCAAACATCAGAAACAGGGCGTGACAAACCCAAAAAAATGAGGCAGTTACCTACCTCATGGATTGAATCGATGATTGAATCGATCGAACTGAATGTTATGCCGCTAGATTTTGTGCCACAAAGTCCCAGTTCACTAAGTTCTCTAAGTAGTTCTTGATGAACGCTGGACGAGCATTTTGGAAATCAAGATAGTAAGCGTGTTCCCACACATCCAGAGTCAGTAACGGTTTTTGACCATGAACCAGAGGATTTTCTGCGTTCGGGGTTTTTGTCACCTTTAGGGTTCCGCCATCGTCTACTAACCATGCCCAACCGCTACCAAACTGAGTGGCTGCAGCCGCCGCAAACGCTTCTTTGAACTTGTCAAAGCTGCCAAAAGCGGCATCGATTTTTGCGGCAAGTTCGCCCGTCGGTGCGCCGCCACCCTCCGGTGAGAGCGAATTCCAGAAGAACGTGTGATTCCAGACTTGAGCCGCATTGTTGAAAATGCCCGCTTTATCTGCATTGCCATAGGACTGTTTGATCACATCTTCGATCGCCATGTTCTCCATCTCAGAGCCTTCAACCAGCTTGTTCAGGTTGGCAACATAGGCGGCGTGGTGCTTACCATAGTGATAGTTAAGCGTTTCTTCCTTCATGCCATGCGGCTCAAGGGCATCTTTTGCAAAGGGTAAGGGGGTTTGTGTAAATGCCATGGGTTCAATTCCTCTCTAGAATCTTCTGTTTACGGTCGTGTCTCTGCAAGCGAAGCGCAAACCAGTGAAGCGCCAAGCAGAAACAGACCTTAATCTCGAAAATTCTATCTCATAAAGCGAGGACATCGCAGAAAAAAGCCCCTTCCACTAGGCATGGAGGAGGCTAAAAATCAGGGTGCATCTACCATTCCCCTCTTCTGAAACTGCCGTGTGTCTTCCGGATGCTCTGAGGCGGGAATCCTTAAAGCTAAGACAAAGTTTTCTTGAACTTTCAGTAACCTTTAGGAAAAAGAGTGCGTCTACGGATGAAGTGAATCACAGCTTTGAAGTTGAATGCGTCTGGGTTTGGTCGATCGCGGTCAAAATTTGTAATCATAAATTTACAATCATAGATTTGTCATCATAAATTTGTCGTCACAGAGTTCGATTCGAGTCGTGTTTTTCCCTGAATGGTGATGATGGTCGGCGGTTATAGAAACAGGAGCGCTCTTCTCAAATGAGGAACGCAGTGAGTCAGGTTGTTGGAGGGTGTTCCGTGGATCAGGAATTCTACATTTCCGTTACGCCACTTCGAGGCGATGAGTATTGGGTGAGAACTGAGCGCGTTTCGCCGGGAGTGCCACTGGCGGAAGAACTGGTGACTTGGCACGTCGAAGAATGGCTGGAACAAGCGCGGCAGTTGATGCACGATCCGCTACTGGGAATTTTGCGCGGACGAATGCGATCGCTCGGCTCATCGGCAACGGGCGCGGATGCGCTTTCCCCCAATTTAGTTGAGCTAGGGCAGAAACTTTACAACGCCCTGTTTCAAGGCACAATTCGGGATAGTTGGATGACCGCACAAGGGATTGCCCAAAATCGGCGTGAAGGATTGCGGCTGCGATTGGGCTTAAAAGGCGATCGTTTACCTCGCTTGCCCTGGGAAGTTCTGTATGCGGGAGCGCGCCCGCTGGCAACCGGAACCGATGTGGTGTTTTCGCGCTACCAAGCCGCCTTTGCGCCAATGGGAACGATTTTGCAGTCTCATCGCTCGATCGAGCTTGATCCCAGTCAGCCGTTGAGAATTTTGATGGTGTTGGCGGCTCCCACTGATCAAGAAGTCCTGGAACTGCGACGCGAAGCGAACCATCTCCGCGACGAACTCAAGCGCGACGGACCCGCGATCGGCGAAATTGATTTAACGATTTTGGATCAGCCGGGGCGAGAGCAGCTTACCCAAGCCTTAGAGCAAGGGCATTATCAAGTGTTGCATTACGCTGGACACAGCAATCTGGGAATGTCGGGCGGCGATTTGTATTTGGTCAGCGATCGTACCGGATTAACAGAAGTTCTCAGCGGTGACGATTTAGCCGGACTGCTGGTAAATAACGGAGTCAGAATGGCAGTGTTCAACTCCTGCCGTGGCGTTTATACTGCGACCGCCGATCCAACGGATGAAACGGAGTCGAGCAATCTCACAGATGCCCTCTTAAAGCGGGGAATTCCGGCAGTGTTGGCGATGGCAGAACGGATTCCTGACGATGTAGCGTTGACGTTGAGCCGATTGTTTTACCGCAACTTGAAGCAGCGCTATCCGATCGATCTGAGTCTCAGTCGGGCACGTCAAGGACTGCTCTCGTCTTACGGTTCAAATCAGTTGTATTGGGCGCTACCGATTCTTTATTTGCATCCCGATTTTGATGGCTATCTTCAGCCCACTGCGCCGCCTCACTCGATCGCACCATTGCAAGATCCGCCGCCAGATCGAAAAATGACTGCACCGTTGGCGATCGACGCGAATGCAATCACCAACGATCCGCTTGCTCTCGACGAAGCGGAAGCGCTCTTTCCGGATCTGGAATTTGAAGATCCTGAAGACAGCGATCGACAAGCCATTCTCGATATGCTGCAAGAAATTCGCGAAACCGAGGATCATCCTTTCTCAAACTCCAGAGCAGGAGAGCAGTTTTTTGAGCCGATGACTGCCAGCACGGATGAGGCGCAGCTTCAGAATGCCGAAGATTGTTTGACGGTGGGAAGGGCACGATCGCAAAATCAGGATTTCACGGGCGCGATCGTGGCATATGGGCGGGCAATCGAGATTGATCCGCAGTGTGCAGAAGCATTCAGCGGCATGGGGAATGCCCTAGAGCAGCTTGATAGCCCCACCGAAGCGATCGTTGCCTACAAAATGGCGCTTCAGTATGAGCCGAGCTTGAGCGATGCCCGCCGCCATCTTCAGCGATTGGAAACGGCTCATCACTTCACTCCGACCCAACATTCAACTTCAGCCACCGCGACTGAAGCCCCAATCTCACCTCATCTGTACGTGGAGGAAGTCCACATCGAAGAACCTGTCACCGATCGAATTTTTGGCAGTCCGATGAAAACGGCTCCGCCACATCGTCGTCAGCCGTGGATCGCAGCGGGAATTTTGGGGATAACGGCTGCGATCGGGCTGGGAATTTGGGGATTTTCGAGCTGGCGAGCTTCAACCGCACCTTCACCGAATGAGTTAATCGGCAGCATTAATCAGGTGAACCAAACACCAGGAGCCGATGTCAGTCGCTCGAATCGCTTAGTCGCGACGGCAACCAGCAGCCTTGCCAGTGGAAATCTGCGACCTGGAATTGATGCGATCGATCAACTGCTGGACAATGGTGAAATTGTGGCGGCGGATACCGCGATCGCGAATGTGCCGTCCGACAAATTAAATAACTCGGCGATCAGTTTTCTGCGGGGTCGAATTGGCTGGCAGTCGATCCAGATCAATCGCAAGAGTAGCTACAAATTGGATGATGTCAAAGGCTATTGGGAAACTTCACTTCGGGGCGATCGCACCGCGCAAACCCTGAACGCGCTCGGATTTGCTTATTACGCTCAAGGTAATTTCAGTCGCGCCAGCCGAACTTGGCTAGAGGCGGCAAAACTCGCGATCGAGCAGCAAAAAGCAGTCGGTTCATCCCCGCAAAGCAATCCCGCTAAACAAGAAGAACTC
>DATJEM010000425.1:0-6539 GCA_035496615.1 Leptolyngbya sp. | reverse complement strand
GTCTTTTTCGCCGAACGAATCATTTCTACCGTTTGGCAAATTGCCCGACTGACGCATTGATTTCGCAGTTGGAGGAGGGTTTGATCTGCCGGAGTTGCGGAAACTGGGGAAGAAGTGGTAACGAGCCAGCCGTAAGTTGTTTGACGATCGCGCAGTTCCCAGGCGCTTTGCCATTCCGATTGGCGCATTTGATTCAATTGGGCGATCGTAAAAATCTGACCGAGTTCAACCACCGGGGCAGCGCCAATCGAAGAACTAAGCTGCATGATTGAACCAGCGCAGTGCTGAATTTCAAACTGATCGATAGAAAGTGTAGCCGCTTCGGAACTGTCTAGCGCGATCGCGATCCCTTCACCCGCTAGTGCCTGTCCCAGTTCGTCGGCTAAGATCTGCCAGAGTTGGGCGACGGTCGGGGCGGCGTTGAGGCAGCCTTGCAATCGATCGTTGAGATGATTGAGAAAGCGCTCGATCCAAAATTCGGCAGCGAGTTGATTGGTAGCGTAAGAGTCCGTTTGCGTAAAAACTTGCCGCAAAGAGACACTGATCGAGCTTTCTCGGATCGTTTGATGTAAATGCAGTTGCAGAGTCATGCAGCGCGCTCGATCGATGAAGCGGGTAAGAAGTAGAACCGTATGTACAGGCGTTTGGGGGTGCTGATTATCCTAGCGAAATCTACGGAAATTCTGGAACCTAAGGGCTGAGGGCTAACCAAAGTTTTATTAAAGCCTGTGCAAGTATGAAGTTTAGAATTCCCGTCGAGAGAAGATCAGCGACGCGATCGCCAAAGTTAAAGTAATGTAAAGCACTGCGTACAAAGCACTATTCAGTAACACTGATGCTGCTGGAACCAAGTTGTAGACGGCTTGATTTTTTAGATCCAATCGCGCGAGATCGGGTAAGACAAGATACAGCCCTTGAGTAGCAGTTTCGATCGTCGGATTTTTCGTTAGCCTGCCAAATTTGACAATATCTTGGCTCAGTTGTCCCATTAGGTACATCCCGAATGTCAGCAGCATCGCTAGTAAGGCATTGGTGAAAACGCTGAATAGAATCGCGATCGCGCTGACAAGCGACAATTGCAGAAACAGAAACCCAGATGAAATTAACAGATTTTCCAACGAAAACGGAATCTTAGCAGCAAACAGAATTGCAATGGCGATCGCGCTCATCGCCGTAATCAAAATTGCTAATACTGCAGATAAGCCAAAATGTTTACCTACAATAAATTCTGCATGACTAATCGGTTTCGCAATTAATACAAACACCGTGCGTTTTTCAATCTCCTTGTTGACCAGTCCTGTGCCTAGAAAAATCGCCACAATTAATCCCAAGACTGGCATAACTGCCAGCGTGAGATCGAGCAAAATTTTTCGTTCTGTTGCCGCTGCAATTTGGGGGAGAAGCTGATTTGCAAGCAGAATCGCTGCGGCATAAAGCCCAATGAGATAGAGAACCCGATCGCGCATCACTTCTCGAAAGACATTGGTTGCGATCGCTAAAATCCGCGCGGCTGCTCCGCCGATGGTATAAACTGCTGCACTCATCGCTATTGCTCCTCTGGGAAATCACCGGGTGGATTCCCCATTTTGCCCGAAGATTACGATTTGGTTTGCTCAGTTTTAGGCTGATCGATCATGCCACATTGCACCGCTCCCACAAAGACTGGACGAGCAGGAGCTTTTGCAGGTGGAGCCGCATCGTTGAACTCGAACTGTGAGGACGTTTGTTTACGACTCTGAGTGATTCGACAAGTGCGCGTGAGCCGATTAGCACTATTGTTTGCCGTGGGACCTTTCCAAAGCGCTTGAAGCTGCAAATCGTAGGCGGATGAAATCACTTGAGCATTCAGTTTCCACAAATTTGCTCCAGAAGCCTGCGGAAGCTGTTCGCGAACCCGTTGCTGCAACTTTGGAACTTGCTGATCGAGCTGCTCCAACCATCGCTCTACTTCCGCCCAGGGCTTGCCTTCGAGATCGTTTCGGACTTCTTGCGCGGCAACATTCAGCATTTCTGCGCCACGAGACATCGCCCCCGCTCGATCAAAGCGTGCAGGTCGCCAGACAAAGGCGCTCTGGCTAAAGTCATCGGCTGCAAGCTCAGGATACTGCCCCATCCAAGTTTGAAGGAGAAAATAAAACTGAAACCAACAGCTTAAAAGCAAATTTGCCAAAATCAGCAGAATAATATCCTGGCGGTTTTTCTTGTTGGGGTTGGTGTAGACCGGATCTTTAGTTTTGGGGTCAGATTTGACGAACTTTGGGGCTGCCCAAATGATCGAGGAGATCGGAGGCCAACTGATAAACGCGGTTTGAGTGGGAATGGTTCTCCCTTCGATCGTGCCAAATAGATAAATGCAAACCAACGCACCGACAATCCAGGGTCCAACAAACAAATCAAAAAACGTCAGCTTCTTTTTGACGTTGGGTTCATAGACAAACCACCAAACGCCCAAAATGAGGAACAACCAGCCAAACGATGAAATAATCCGTTGAGCGATCTGCGGCTGCGGCGAAGTGGTAAGAGCAGCCATAATCACGCTGAACACACTCAGAGCGAGGAGCGTTTGCCAAGATGCCCACTGGGGCGGCTTGACGCGATCGCGGATTTGCTTAAAAACTTCATTCATCCAGAGCATCAGTCATCCCCTAAAAATCAATCGGCGGTGAAGCCATCCGAATCGCAATCATCAGCGTAATCGCGCTAAAGCTCGCGGCGTTGGCTAATAAAACCGCCAGCGCTCGACTGGGAACCGTTGCAAATGATTGCCGCTGCACTTTCCTTCCCTGAAATTTATTTCGATCTCTCACCTCAGTTTCAACGATGGCTTTGCCTTCTAAAATCAAGTCTAGCCAGTAGAAGCTTTGCAGCTTCACTACAAAGGTTGCAAGAAAGGTCAGAAACGCCAGCCCAATCAGCATGGCTGAATTATTCGTCAGATTGAAAAAGATATAGTTAATCAACTGTTGTCGCCAAGCCGGAGGCAGCGTCGGTTCAGCGATGAAAAACACAAGCCAGCCCACAACAGTTGAGAGCAAATTTGCGGTGGCGGCGTACTGAATGCTGGACTTTCGACCGATACCCAAATAGTTTCGCAAAACGAGGGATTCAACCGCGATCGCAATCACCATAAACAGAAGCTGAAATAGAATCGTCCGTAGGGGCAATACATCCGACATCGTTTGATTGGCACAAATTCACACTCAAGATTGTAAGTGTAGTTGTTCGGGATTGCACCAAAAAATCTCGAATGGGTTGAAGAATCGAAACTGAAGAATCGAAACTGAGACAGCAAAACCCATTAAAATAAGCGCGTATTCATTGTTCTACGGTGCTTATGTCTCAGGTTAAAGTTGGCATCATTGGCGGCAGCGGTCTCTACAAAATGGAAGCGCTGAAGGATGTAGAAGAATTATCGATCGAGACTCCATTCGGCTCACCGTCAGATGCTTTGATCGTGGGAACCTTGGATCAAACTCGCGTCGCTTTCCTTGCCCGTCACGGACGCAATCACCATTTGCTACCGTCAGAATTGCCGTTTCGCGCCAATATCTACGCGATGAAAAGCTTAGGTGTGGAGTATTTGATCTCGGCTTCTGCGGTTGGATCGCTCAAAGCTGAGGCAAAACCGTTAGATATGGTGATTCCGGATCAGTTCATCGATCGTACCTATCACCGGGTTGGGACATTTTTTGGCGATGGCGTTGTGGCGCACGTTGCGTTTGGCGATCCGGTTTGTCTTGAACTTGCGAAAGTGTTAGGGGATGCGGTCGAAAGCTTACAGCTTGCAGAAGTGAATTTGCATCGAGGCGGAACTTATGTCTGTATGGAAGGACCTGCATTTTCTACCAAAGCGGAATCGAATTTACATCGCAGTTGGGGCGCGTCGGTGATTGGGATGACCAATCTGCCGGAGGCAAAATTGGCGCGCGAGGCTGAAATTGCTTATGCAACGCTGGCATTGGTGACAGATTATGACTGCTGGCATCCGGATCACGATAGCGTAACGGTTGACATGGTGATCGCCAACTTGCAGCGAAATGCAGTGAACGCACAGCAAGTGATTTTAGAAACGGTGCGACGACTCACCAAGAATCCGCCCGCATCAGAAGCCCATTCTGCTTTGAAGTATGCAATTTTGACTCCGAAAGATCGGATTCCTGCGATCGCGAAAGAAAAATTAGGCTTGCTTTTGAACAAGTATCTTTGAATGACCTAGACCCCAGCGCTAGGATATTTTGGGCGAAAATCACCGCTGATCAATGCTCAGGGCGTTCTTCAAATCGGTTGGCAGGCTGCGATCGCGCTTGGCGATCGCTCTGCGTTTCAGCCGCAGAATGCGCTCCATCCCCATTGTTTTCATTGGGCGGAGTCGGGGGCTGGCGATGTCGCCCCACACGGGATTCTAGGGTTTTGATCACGATATACAGCACAGGTACAATCAGCAAACTCAAAACCGTGGAAACGAGCAATCCCCCAAACACAGCCGTTCCAAGCGAGTGACGGGCATTTGCGCCCGCGCCGCTAGCAACCACCAGGGGAAAGAATCCGACCAGGGCTGCGATCGCGGTCATCAGAATCGGTCGAAAACGTTCTTGTGAAGCGATTATCGCGGCTTGAGTAATGCTGACCCTACGCTCTTCGAGCGCTTGATTGGCAAACTCAACGATCAAAATTGCATTTTTACTCGCAAGTCCAATCAGCGTCACCAGAGCGATATTACAGTAGACATCGTTTGAGAGCGTGGGATCAAAAAATCGCCGCAGCCAAATTGCTCCTAATGCGCCTAAAACCGCCAGTGGAACCGTTAATAGAATGATGAACGGATCAACATAGCTCTCATACTGAGCCGCCAAGACCAGAAAGACCACAATGATGCCGAAGGTAAAAATCAACACCCCTAAGCTTCCGGCTGCTACTTCTTCGCGGGAAAGATCTGCCCAGTCAAACTTGATGCCATTGAGATTCGATGCTTCAAACGCTTGCTTCATCGCGTCTAAGGCTTGACCGCTACTATAACCAGGGGCTTGGCTACCCTGAACCAGAATCGATCGATAGCCATTGAAGTGAGAAATCACCGCAGGTCCTTGAAAGGGCTTGACCGAAACAACCTGATCGAGCGAAACCATGGTGCCCGTTCTGGAGCGCACATAGAGTTGCTTCAGGTCTGCGGGATTGTCGCGGTATTGACCATCTAGCTGAACATAGACCTGATAGTAGCGTGGACCTAACACAAACTGATTCACATACGATGAACCGATACTAGTTGAGATCGTCGTGAGGACAGACTGAAAATCAACATTTAATTTGCTCAGTTGGTCGCGGTTAAAATCGACCTCGTACTGAGGCGTATTGGCTGTAAATTGCGTAAAGGCAGGCGGCGAAAATACCCCCGTCTGATTCGCTGTTTTCAGAACGGTTTGAGCATTTTGAGCAAATTCTTGGAACGTTAACCGCCCGTTTGTGGTGTCTTCGATCTGCATATTCACCCCGCCCAGCGGACTAAATCCCGCGATCGGGGGACGACTTGCCGCCCGTGCGATCGCGCCCGGAACATGCTTTGCAAACGCTCCATTGAGGCGTTCGAGGATGGCAGGGACGGCTTGTGACGCTTTTGTCCGTTCGCTAAACGGCTTCAAGTTGATAAAGAAAATCCCTTGATTTGCCGCACTTCCGTTGAGTCCAGCTCCCGCGACTGTCGCAGACGATCGCAGTTCTGGAATCGCTTGAATCTGCTGATGCACCTGATCCAAGATATCCTCCGTATACTGAAGCGAAGCAATGTCCGGAGCCTGGACAAATCCTTGCATTGAGCCTTGATCCTCGCCCGGAACGAACCCAGCCGGAACAATCCGAAACATCAGCACAGTTGCTGCTAATCCCACTACAAAGAGTCCTAGCACGACGTAGCGCAGCCGGATCAGAAATTCAACGATCGATTGATATTTCCGCCGCGTCCAGCCAAAGCCTTGATTGAATTTGCCAAAAAACCAGCCGAGCGGACCGCGTGCCTCTTGGGTCGGACGCAGCAAAATTGCCGCAATCGTTGGGCTAAACGTGAGCGCGTTAAAGACTGACACAGCAATTGAAAACGCAATAATCAAAGCAAACTGTCGATAGAGCAATCCGGTTGCTCCCGGAAAAAATGCCACGGGGATAAACACAGCCATTAACACGAGCGAGGTGGCGATCACTGCCCCGGTAAGTTCGTTCATTGCTTCAAAACTGGCTTCACGGGCTGACTTCCCCTGCTCAATCTTGGTGCTAATTGCTTCAATTACTAAAATCGCATCGTCTACGACTAGACCGGTTGCTAGGACAAGTCCAAACATCGTTAAGCTATTAATCGAAAATCCCAGCACTTTCGCAAAAATCATTGCCCCTAAAAGCGAAACCGGAATCGCGATCGTTGGAATGACGATCGCTCTCCAGTTTTGCAAAAACACAAACAGAACTAAGATCACCAGTAGGATCGCTTCAGCCAGGGTATAAAGGACTTCTTTATTCGATTCTTCAATAAAGCCCACCGTGTCAAACACAAG
>DATJEM010000424.1:0-8987 GCA_035496615.1 Leptolyngbya sp. | reverse complement strand
TCAGCAACATCCGCATTTTCGTGAAAATGAACATCTTTCCGAGCAATGTAGTATTTGCCCTTCGTGAGAATTGCAATAATCGGAGACAGAATGAATGCAACTCCTAGGGCGATGAAAGTTGAGAAAGCTTGCGCTGCGGGTCCCATTACTCCAAAGAAGGCAATCACCGAGATGACTGAAGCAATCATCATCGAGCCGAAGCCTACTGGATTAAAGTTGTACAAGTGAGCGCGTTTGAACTCAATATAAGACGGGCTGAATCCTAGCGGTTTGTTGATCACCAAGTCAGCAACTAAAGCACCCACCCAAGCGATCGCAACATTTGAGTAGAACCCTAACACCCAGAGCAGAACATCAAATACCCCCAATTCCTGAAGCGTCAGCGCAATAATCAGATGGAAAACTAGCCAAACGACCCGACCCGGATGAGCATGAGTGAGACGGGAAAAGAAGTTAGACCAAGAGAGCGATCCTGAATAAGCATTGGTCACATTGATTTTGATCTGGGACAAAATCACAAAGAAGGTTGCCAATGCCATGTAGATCAAAGGATTCGAGAAGATCGCCTTGAAGCCTTCGAGGTACATATGAATCGGTTCATTGGCTTTGGCGATATCGACTCCAGCTTTGACTGCGATCGCGGTAAAGAATGCACCTGCCCACTGTTTCCAAGCGCCCAGAACCACCCATCCCGGACCTGCTGACATCACCGCAGTCCACCATTTGCCTTTGTTCTGCTCGGTCAAGTCGGGCATGAATCGCAAATAGTCCACTTGCTCCCCAATCTGAGCAATCAGCGAGAGAGCGACCCCCGCACCGGACGCACACAGGAGAATATCAAATCCATTGCCGCTAGGAGATTTGCCCGCGAAGCTTGTCCAGGTCGTCCAAGCAGTAGGATCTTTGATCAAAACTGCGAACCAGGGCGCAAACATCCCGATCAACCAAACGGGCTGTGTCCAGACTTGCAGCTTGGCTAACAGCGTCATGCCAAAGACCACAAGCGGGAAGATCGCGATCGTGCAGAGGAGATATCCCCAAGCGAGCGGTAGACCAAAGTAAATTTCGATCGCTTGTGCCATAATTGCGCCTTCGAGCGCAAAAAAGATAAAGCAGAACGAGGCATAAATCACCGAGGTCAGCGTTGAGCCAATGTAGCCAAACCCGGCTCCGCGTGTCAGCAAATCCATATCAATGTTGTACTTTGCGGCATAGTAAGAAATTGGCGCGCCCGTCACAAAGATGATGATTGCAGAAACCAGAATCGCCACAAATGAATTGGTAAATCCTGAACTGATGGCGATCGAACCCCCGATCGCAAAATCTGCCAAGTAAGAAATCCCGCCCAGCGCGGTGTTGGCAACCTCAAACTCTGACCATTTGCGAAACGATTTGGGGGCGTATCGCAGTGAGTAGTCTTCGAGTGTTTCATTGACGACCCATGAATTGTAGTGTCGCTTTGACTTCTCTAGACGCTCTGTAGCGTTCTCATTTCTAGCCATTGAACTGTCCCTCTGAGGTAAGATTTCTGAATTTGGTACAGCAAACTTGAGCCGTTACTGATGTTTATGAATCTGCGGCAGTACGAGATAGAGATGGCGATCGCTGTTCTCTAACACGGTGAGTTCTGCGGACTCTGGAATCGCAAATCCTTCAGCGCGAAAGATAGTTCTTGGGTGATCAATCAGTGCGGCTTTGTAGCTTGGATCTTGTGCCGCTTTGATCAAGATTTTGGAACGAATCGATCGCTGAGGATGAACTGAATTTAATGACGCATTGAGGTCATGGATCAGGGTGTCGGTCAAGATTGGAAGCACAAAAAAGACTTGTCCCTCTTTACTTTCCAGCACGGTCACAGATTGCTCATCGGGAATCGGAACGGACATCGAATGCAGTGTGACTTTCGGATCAGCAAGCAGTTGCGATCGAAACTCAGGGTCGTGAATTGCTTTTGCAATCACCTGAGACAGAAGCATACTGGTTTTGGTTGACATGACAGTACTTAGAACAAGAACTAAACTTGCCAGGAAACGACAGGTTCAAGCTGCTTTCTCTCTGCTGCCAAAATTTCTAAGGCTCTTAGTCTGACTTGGTACTTCTGCCAGTTCGACTGTTGAGCCGCCGATTTTGCTAACAGCTTGAGGGCGCTGTGCAGACTGCTCGAAGCCTCTGAAAACGAATAGCCGAACTCAGTTGCAAGCTGAATTGCTCGATGGTCGGCAGCAACCGCTTCTCTCAAACTTCGCTCTCCCCGATTGCGTTGATAAAGCTGATGTCCAGATAAAGCGATCGCAACCAACGCAGCCGTTAAGGAGATCACGTTCTGTGAAGAAACTTCGAGCAGCGCGAACCCTAAACTAACGAACATCACAGTCATTTCCCACCCAAACTTGGGGACTGTCTTGCTCTGAATCCGTGCAACTTCGTGCCAGAACAGCAAATCTTGCTGACTTGCTTGCAGCGTTTGCCATCGAATGCAATCAATTTGAATTGCAAACTGATGCTTTTGGGTGCGTTCGGTCGTAATCACTGGGGGATGACTGTCTGGAGATCGGGTAATTGCAACCCGCGATCGTAGTTCGATCGGCAGACAGTGACTCAATCGCTGAAGCTCGAATATCTCGGCAGAACAATCAGTTAGCACAGGCATACGCTTCACCTCTCTATTGAGTGAGTCTATTGAGTGAGATTGAATTGAGATGAAATTAACTTAGAGGAACGACAAAAACCGCCTGTAGAGCTTGCAGTTATTTAAAACTGCAATGCTTTTTCCGATGCAATGAATCATAGAGACTTTGATTGTGCTGTTTTGTATTCTGTCTTACGGATTAACTATTAACTGCTTAACTATCTAGAGAAAAACTATCTCGGGAACGCGAATTTCGCATCGTTTGTTACGGAATGGCGCTGCGATTAATTCCACAATGACTCACAATAAAGAGACGGCAAGCGCTAACCCGCGACATTGATCGGTTTTAACACTTCTAGAATCTACAACGAGTTGAACAATATGCCGCTCTATTCAATCTCGAAAATTATTGAAGATCGACGACGATACAACACCTGGGTCGCGACGGAAACCCTTGAAGACTACTCACTGCGATACGCTCCCAAATCATTTCGTAAATGGTCAGAGTGGCTAGTCGCCAACACCGCGATCGGGGGACTCTCGTTTCTGGCGCTCGAAGCAATCGGCGGCTCGATCTCAATTACTTACGGATTTGCTAACGCACTTTGGGCGATCGTCGTTGTTGGCTTGATCATTTTCCTAACCGGATTACCGATCACCTACTATGCCGCAAAGTACAACGTCGATATGGATCTGCTGACGCGCGGAGCCGGATTCGGCTATATCGGCTCTACGATTACCTCTTTAATTTATGCTTCATTCACCTTTATTTTCTTTGCGCTCGAATCTGCAATCATGGCGCAAGCGTTAGAGCTATATTTTCATTTACCATTGGCGATCGGCTATGTCATCTGCTCGATCGTGATTATTCCGATCGTATTTTTTGGCATCACGCTAATCAATCAGTTGCAACTCTGGACGCAGCCGCTTTGGATTGTCTTAATGATCCTGCCGTACCTTTGCATTCTCTACAAAGAGCCGCAAACCTTCTCAGAGTGGCTGCAATTTGCTGGAAAATCACCGAGTGGGGCGGGCTTTAATCCCTTGTTGTTTGGCTCAGCCGCAACCGTTTCGTTTTCGCTGATTGCTCAGATTGGGGAGCAAGTCGATTATCTGCGGTTTTTGCCCGACCAACAGACCCACAACTCGCGGCGATGGTGGGTTGCTAGCATTCTAGCAGGACCCGGTTGGATTCTGTTCGGGTGTGCAAAACAGCTAGGTGGAGCTTTCTTAGCATCCTTAGCGATCGCGCATGGCGTGAGCTTCCTCAAAGCCAATGAGCCAACGCAAATGTATCTCGTTGGATTTGAATATGTGTTCTCAGATCCGCAGACGGTACTTGCCGTGACGACGCTGTTTGTGATCATTTCGCAGATCAAGATTAATGTGACCAATGCTTACGCAGGATCGCTGGCTTGGTCAAACTTCTTCTCGCGCTTAACTCACAGCCATCCGGGTCGAGTGGTCTGGCTCGTGTTTAATGTTGCGATCGCGCTGTTATTGATGGAACTCGACGTATTTTCTACCCTAGAAGCGGTGTTAGGACTGTATGCCAATATTGCGATCGCTTGGATCGGAGCGTTGGTTGCCGACTTGGTGATCAACAAACCGTTAGGGCTGAGTCCGTCTTATATTGAATTTAAGCGGGCACATCTCTACAACATCAATCCGGTCGGGGTCGGGTCGATGTCGATCGCGTCGATCGTGGCAATTCTTGCCTTTGTCGGCGTGTTTGGCATTGTGGCAAAAGCGTTTGCATCCTTCATCGCTTTGGGACTGGCGTTTGTGCTGGCTCCAATCATCGCGGTTTTGACCAAAGGGAAATACTATATTGCCCGCAAAGATACGCTGGCGCTATCAGACGAGCAGCTTCAGGGCGAAATTCAGTGCAACATTTGTGAGCAAGACTATGAACCCCCGGATATGCTCTTTTGCCCAGTATATGGTGGTTCAATCTGTTCACTCTGTTGCAGCTTAGATGCTTGTTGTCATGATGCCTGCAAAGTGATTCCAACGACTGAAATTTGCGTGTCCGATTCCCAAACTACTGCTGTGCGATCGCTGCGAACTCTTCTGCAGGAAAAGTTCTCTCCGCAGCTTGGCGCGAGATTGCTGAAATATCTCGCTGTCTTTTTGCTGCTTGCTGGATTGACTGGTGCAACGTTGGGATTTGTCTATTATCAACAAGTGATTACGATTTCTGGTCTTTCAAATACCACCGCAAAACAACTGACTGCGACTCTCTTGGGAGCGTATGGCATCTTTTTAGTTTTAATTGGAATTGGCTCCTGG
Organism: Leptolyngbya sp.; assembly: GCA_035496615.1. Lineage (GTDB taxonomy): Bacteria > Cyanobacteriota > Cyanobacteriia > Leptolyngbyales > Leptolyngbyaceae > Leptolyngbya. The sequence goes on along the minus strand of DATJEM010000424.1, from coordinate 4,066 downwards.
TGGCTGGTACTGACGCATGAAAGCCGGCGGTTGGCTCAGGAAGAACTCGATCAGCGCAATGCTCAGCTTCAGCAAGAAGTCCAAGAGCGTCAGCTTGCAGAACAACAACTGCAAGAAAAAGCACAGCAGCTTGAACAAACTCTGCTCAATCTTCAGCAGGCAAAGTCTCAGTTGATGCAGACCGAAAAGATGGCGGCGTTAGGACGCTTAGTTGCTGGAGTCGCGCATGAAATCAACACCCCAATCGGCATCGGGGTGACAGCCGCCTCGCTCTTGGTTGAAAAGACCGAAAACTTTTCGCAACGCTTCCAAACCGGCGCGATGAAGCGATCGGATTTAGACCGATTTTTAGACGTGATGCAGCAAGGTAGTCAAATGACGCTGACGAACCTGAATCGAGCCGCCGAATTGATTCAGAGCTTCAAGCAGGTCGCAGTCGATCAGTCCAGTGAATCAAAACGAGTCTTCAACCTCAGCCAGTACCTTGAAGAAATTTTGCTCCAGATCAGTCCAAAGCTAAAAGGACTTCACTCAGTGACGATCCAGGGCGATCGCGCGCACACGCTCAATAGCTATCCAGGCGCATTCTCCCAAATCATCACCAATCTGGTGATTAACTCGATCGTTCACGCTTATCTTCCCCATCAGCGCGGCAGGATTACGATCGCATTCGCTCGAATTGAGTCCCACCTAATTCTGGAGTACCGTGATGACGGGCAAGGGATTCTAGCAGAACATCTCGGCAAAATCTTTGAGCCTTTCTTCACAACAAAGCGGGGACAAGGCGGCAGTGGGCTTGGACTCCACATCGTTTACAATCTCGTCACCCAAAAACTCGGTGGAACGATTTATTGCGAGAGCCAGCCTGAACAGGGCGCAAGATTTATCATGAGGCTACCAGCGTCATCGCTGTAAGACTGATGCTCACCTTAGTTTGCGCTTGTATTCAGACGATGGTATTGTTTCCCGATGAAGACTTTGAAGAGATCCGCTTTGCTGAAGAAACAGAAGCAAGCCCGCCGCAAAAGAGTTGGAAAATTTTGATTGTGGATGATGAGGTCGAGGTTCACCGAGTGACACAACTCGCGCTCAGCGATTTCACCTTTGAAGACCGCGCGATCGCCTTTATTAGTGCCTACTCTGCCCAAGAAGCAAAGCACTTAATTCAGGCACATTCAGATATTGCGATCGTGCTGCTTGATGTGGTGATGGAAAGCGAGAATGCGGGGTTGCATCTTGTTAAGTTTATCCGCGAAGATCTGAAGAATTCGCTTGTGCGCATTATTTTACGGACTGGGCAGCCGGGGCAAGCGCCAGAAGCATTTGTCGCGGTACACTACGGCATTGATGACTACAAAACGAAAACTGAATTGACGGTGCAAAAGCTCTTTACGACGATCGTAACGGCATTGAGAGGCTTTTCAACCTTGACAGCGATGTTCGATTGGAGCCAAGCCCTAGAAGCAAAAATCATTCAGCACAAACAGTCTGAGATTGAATTACGAATGAGCGAGATGGATGCGATCGGCAAAGTTCAGCAGCTTGAACGCGCACTCCAAGAGCTTCGCCAACTACAGAGCCAATCAGAGATCCGATCCATGCAATCTGAGGTGAATTTACTCGATCAGCTTGCCACGAGCGTGACTCAAGAAGCTATCCGTTTGCCCAATCCAGAAAATCCACTCCAGACTCTTTCGATCATCACTCGGATTGCTCGATCGGTCTTACGCATTACCGATGAGCAAACGGCAAAGCTAGGAATTTCACAAACTAAGCTTGCAGCGCTAATTTATCTCAGCAGCGCTGAACAACAAAGTGCGAGTCCGTCTGCGATCGCAAAGTATTGTGGTGTGTCGCGAGCAGCCGTTACAGGGCTTCTGGATGGACTAGAGCAGGAGGGATATGTTGAACGAGATCCTCATCCTTCCGATCGGCGAGCGCTGATGGTCAAACTGACTGATAAAGGACAACGTTTTTTTAGCCTTGTGTCGTTTCAAGACCACAACTATATCGCTGAACTTGTGACTGGATTAGACGCAGGCGATCGTCAGAAGATGAATGATCTTTTAATTATATTTAGTCAGTTGCTTGGATATTAGCTCGACTTTATCCATTAGACAGCATGGCAAAGTGCTTCTAGCCAGCAGCCAAATACAGTGCTTGGAACTTTAATGGTCTTGGTGACTGCTTCAGAATGAGAAGTTGAGCAACATCCCTGAAACGAGGGTCTCGTGCTTCGATTTTCTAAATCTCGTGAATCGATAAATGTGCTCCACTTTTAGCAGAATCGTCACGGGCTTGCCAATTCAGAAATTTGCCTTGAGTTAAGTTATCCGCAAAGATGCCGACTCTCAAACTAACCTTGGTGCCTTCAGGCAACATTAAGGTTGTGCAGCCTGAAAAACTAAACCCAGAATCTTGCATATTTCCGCTCGGACTCATGGCAATCACCGTTTGCCCCAACCGCAGCTCATGGGTTCTGATTCCCGGATCGAGCTGTGGATGGTTTGGAATCCGAAAAACCAGTGATCCCATGACATCAATCGTGGCGTTGGTGTCGGCATTCTCAACGGAGCCTTGCACATAGGTCGAGCCACACACAATAAATCGCCCCGCTCGTTGCAGAATCACTTCTCCTGCCGGGATATTCAACACTAAAGTCGCATCGTTTGCATCGTTTGCATCGCTACTCGCGACTTTGCTTAATCCTACAATGTTATACCGTGTCACTGCTCCTGCAATCACATCAAACCACTGTGGCGACTGTGTGATCGCATATTCTCCCCACGCAGGCACTCCAGATCCAGTTATGTTAGTCAAGCTTAATTTCCTAAAATCCACGGTTTTAGTGTAGTGCAGGAAATTGAAACCGGAACGAGGATACTCCTCACCTGCCCCTAAGACGAGCAGTTTCATTCGTGCCATCTGAGCTCGACTTTATCCAAATCAGGCAGCGTAGCACAGCAAGCTAGACCAGCAATCAAATAGAGGCTTTGGTATTTTCACCCCATCGGTTGTGGAGCAAGACATGTGAAAAGTCCGGGTATGCCAAAACTGACGGCGCACGAGGGCTAGGGCATCGACGAAGGTGGGGAGAGATTTGGTATACCAAGCCGTGCCCAAATGCGCCCGCACTTCCTCGAAAGAGACTTCGACTTGCCAGCGTTGACGAAACCCGCGCAAGATGTGTTCAGGTGTCGCACTCAAATCGGTCGAGAGAAACGCTTGTGGCTCCAGCCTTTTTTGCATTCCTGTTAGGCTTTATCATCTCTAGTGTGTCTGGAGAATCAACTCAGAAAGAATAGTCTTCTTTTCCAAATCTTCTGTTTATCCTGAGTAGAAACATCTTGAGTCGAATTGCAGCCATGAGTATGGTTCGCAAAGGACAAGGTAAGAGGAACCAGACCGGGGAACAGTCTGGTTCAAGTGAGGTTTGTCGAAGACCTGTTTGAAATTAGTGCCCAACGGAATGCGGATGAGATACTTCAGTTGCGACACAACCTAATGCTTCACGATCGCTCTGACCATTCTCGTTCGCTTCAGGTTCATGGTTTTCTAGGGGACTATCTGCTGTTTGCAAACACTCTTGCAATACTTGAATCGCCCCACTCATTCTCAGCAATGTTTCGCGCAGATTGGCTTGCTTGGCTTCCAGTTCTGCCAGCATTTTCTGACCTGTTTCAAATTCGGTTTGCAGGGTTTGTAAACGCTGCTGAAGCTGCTTTTTCATAGTTCTGATTCTTAAAATGGAAATTCTAAAATGGTGAGGCTGAACAGATCGTTCTGATCAGTGAACGTACTTGGCCATGACTTAACATAAAGGAGGTGATTACCTTGTGCAATACCTTTGAGTACAACTGGATTGCACACGAACGCTTTGTGACTTCCTGGCTCATTAGTCCAAACGCTTGCAGTTGCCACTACGTTTCTATCTAGGTAGATATTCATGCCAATTTGACCGCTACTGTCTCTAAAACCTGACCCAGAGACCAGAATTAATAGCGTTCCACCGCCGCTAGAGAAACTAAAGATATTTTCGCCTGTAGGTAGCCCATCTTCCTCTCTG
>DATJEM010000423.1:0-4272 GCA_035496615.1 Leptolyngbya sp. | reverse complement strand
TGGCGTTGGGGCGACAAGAAACTTTGCGGTTTACTTCTAAATGCGATCGCTACGAAGAGCTTTCAAAATCTGAAAAAATCTATCGGAGGTTGGGATAGTGCCTTTCTCGATCGTCGTCATAGGTACTTCTCTAGGGGGATTGTCTGCCCTAAGAATTATGTTAGAAGGTTTACCAGAACACTTTCCGATCGCGATCGCGATAGTTCAACATCGTGATCCGGCTTCTGGAGAGTCTCTTACCCATACTTTGCAGAAGGAGAGCCGTTTGCCGATCGTGGATGTCGAAGACAAAGAGCCTATCTGTCCTGGATGCGTTTATCTCGCTCCCGCTAACTATCATTTGTTGGTGGAGCCTGAGCAGTTTTCCCTCTCTGTTGATCCGCTCGTTTCGTTTGCGAGACCTTCGATCGATGTGCTGTTCGAGTCGGCAGCGGAAGCGTATCGATCCAGCACGATCGGGGTTGTTTTGACCGGAGCAAACCAGGATGGAGCGCAGGGATTAGCGAAGATCAAAGCAAATGGCGGATATACAATTGTACAAGAGCCTCGCACGGCTGAATGCGCCTCCATGCCCGAAGCGGCAATTTCTCAAAGCGTTGTCGATCAAATTTTGCCCTTGAAACAGATTCCGCCTTTGTTAGTGACTCTATGTTCCCCGCCTCAATCTTTTTAGCTTAGGATCGCGCTCATGTCGTTGCACACTCCCGTTAACATTCTGCTTGTTGATGACCAGCCCGAAAACCTGCTGGCATTAGAAGCTGTTTTAGGCAGGTTGGGCGAAAATTTAGTTCAGGCATCGTCGGGAGAAGAAGCGCTCCGCTGCCTGCTGAATCGAGATTTTGCGGTGATTTTGCTCGATGTGCAGATGCCCGGAATCGACGGGTTTGAAACGGCAAATTTGATTCGGAGCCGGGCACGATCGCAGCATACCCCAATTATTTTTCTAACGGCATTTGATGCCAGTGAACAGGGTGTATTCAAGGGCTATTCTTTGGGCGCGGTCGATTATTTGATCAAGCCGATTAACTCAGAAATTCTCATTTCTAAAGTTTCGGTGTTTGTCGATTTGTTCAAGAAAACCGCAGCCATTCAGCAACAGGCGGCACAGCTAACAGCAATCAATGCTCAACTGCGGCAAAGTGAAGAACGCTTTCGATCGCTGTCTGCCTCTTCTCCAGTTGGCATCTTTGTCATCGATCAGGATGGGCGCTGCACATATACGAATCCTCGATTTCAGTCGATTTGTGGCGTTTCACCCGACTGTATTGTTGAGCAAAATTGGTATCAATGTCTGCATCCTGAAGACCGCGACCGGGGCGGCTCTCAATGGAATGTCTATCTTGAACATGGCGGAGAATTTTCCGAGGAACTGCGGTTTGAAACTCAAGACGATCGCGCATTGTGGGTGCATGTGCGCTCTTGTCCGATGTTGAGTCAGTCAGGCGAATCTTTGGGTCATGTGGGCACGATCGAAGATATTACCGAGCGCAAAGAAGCCGAAGTGACTCGCGCTCAAGTGATCCGTGAACAGCTTGCCCGTCAAGAAGCAGAAGCAGCGAATCGGATGAAGGATGAATTTCTGGCGATTTTGTCGCATGAACTGAGAACGCCACTGAATTCGATGCTGGGCTGGGTGCGATTGCTCAGAACCAGGCAGTATGAAAAAGCCATGATCGATCGCGCTTTGGAAACGATCGAGCGCAATGCCGAAACTCAAGCACAGCTTATCGAAGATATTCTGGATGTGTCGAAGATTATTCGCGGCAAGCTGCGGCTCAACCATCGATCGCTGCAACCTGCTGCCGTAATTCAAGCTGCGGTCGATGGAGTCCGCCCCCAGTTGGAAGCAAAATCGATCAAACTCGTTACAGAGTTTGAACCCAATATGAACAACCTTTGGGGAGATTCGACTCGACTTCAGCAGATTGTGTGGAACTTGCTCACGAATGCGGTGAAGTTCACGCCAGAAGCGGGACAGATTACGGTTCAGTTAAGTGCTAAAAATCCGAAAATTGCGCGAATTGCGATCACGGATACAGGGATTGGGATCGAGCCAGAATTTTTGCCGCACGTCTTCGATCGCTTCCGCCAAGCCGATAGCACAACGACCCGATCGCACAGTGGGTTGGGGCTGGGGTTAGCGATCGTGCGTCATCTGGTCGAACTCCACGGGGGCACGATCGAGGCAACCAGTCCCGGTGCGGGATTGGGAGCAACGTTTACCGTCCGATTGCCGCTCCTCCAGCCCGAAGAGCTACACGACAAGCTTCAGGCAACCGGGAAACTGATTCCGATGGATGCAAGTCGAACCCTTTGGTAAAGATAGGCTGCGAAATGCGATGCTATTGATTAGCATTTGGATTTAGCTATGCGTCGCGCTTGGATTTTTGGACTGTTGACGGCTGTCATTTTGACGATCGCACCTTCAGCCTTCTCGCAGTCGAACCTGACCGATATTCAGACTCATTGGGCACGATCGTGCATTGAATCGCTGACGCAAAAATCAGTCATTCTCGGATTTCCCAACAATCAGTTTCGCCCGAATGACTCGGTCACACGAGCGCAGTTTGCGGCAATGGTCGTCAATGCGTTTCCAGATCAAATCAATTCTCCCGATCGCAATCCGCTGCAATTTCGCGATGTGTCTGCCAATTTTTGGGCGAGAGATGCGATTCAAAAGGCGTATCGATCGGGCTTCTTTTCTGGGTTTGAAGATGGCACGTTTCGCCCCGATTTAGCAATTCCCAGAGTGCAAGCATTAACGGCATTAGCCAGCGGATTGAAGCTTAAACCGACGAGCGCGATCGATTTAACGAACAAAGTTTTTTCAGATATTCGAGATGTTCCAAACTACGCAAAAAGCGCGATCGCTGCCACGACAGAACGAAAGATTTCGGTCAATTTTCCTGACGCTCGGCGGCTCAACCCGAATCTCTCTGCCAGTCGCGGTGAAATTGCAGCGTTTATCTGTCAGGCGCGATCGGACACAAAAGGATTAATCAGCGATCGCTTTTTACCCAATCCTGAAGCCCAAGCGCGAGAAATTCGAGGCGTTTGGTTGACGAATATTGATAGCGATGTGCTGTTTGATCAAACCAAACTCAGCAACGCGATCGCTGAACTTGCAAGATTAAATTTCAACACGCTTTACCCAACCGTTTGGAATTGGGGCTATACGCTTTATCCCAGTGCGGTGATGAAAAAAGATATCGGATTGGCGATCGATCCGCGCCCCATTGCGGCAGGACTGCGCGATCGAGATATGCTCAAGCAAACGATCACCGAAGCGCACGCAAAAGGAATAGTGGTGATTCCGTGGTTTGAATTTGGGTTTATGGCTCCGAAAGCCTCAGAACTGGCGCAAAAACATCGAGACTGGTGGACACAACGACGAGATGGATCGGTTGATTACGACGCATCGTCACTGGATGGTGTTCAAATTCCGGTTTGGTTTAATCCGCTTCACCCTGAAGTGCAACAGTTTATTCTTAATCTCGTTTCTGAAGTCGTTGACAATTATGATATCGACGGCATTCAGTTTGATGATCACTTTGGTTTACCTGTATCGTTTGGCTACGATGATTACACGGTCAACCTTTACAAGCAAGAACACAACGGAAAAGCTCCGCCCGACAATGCTCAAGATCCAGAATGGTCACGCTGGCGATCGGATAAGCTCGGTGCTTTTCTCGCCAAGCTCTTTCAAACGGTCAAAGCTCGAAAAAACAATGTCCTGATCTCACTTTCGCCGTTGGATTTACCTTATGCTTACGAAACGTTTCTGGTCGATTGGCACCAGTGGCAACAAGCAGGATTGATCGAAGAAGTGATTCCGCAAATTTATTTTCAGGGACAGAAATTTGTCGATCGGATCAATCCCGATACTTGGCAGACATTACGCGCTGCTAGAGATCACATTCCAACTGCGATCGGAATTCTGAGTGGACTATCGAGCGCACCGAGGTCGATCACCGAACTCCAACGACAAGTGCAAGCCGTTCGCGATCAAGGCTATGCGGGAATGTCATTCTTTTTCTATGAAACATTGTGGAATCGATCGCCTGAACCGATCGAAGTTCGGAAAGCAGGCTGGCAAAATTTATTCAAAGACAAGGTGCAGCGATCGAGCGTGGTCAATCCTTAAAGCCGATTGATCCGACCTTAAAGACAGTTACAAGGCTGTTTCTGAGGTTGCAGCCGCGCCAAAATTTGCTTCAGCACGATCGCGCTCCAATCAATATCTTCCTCAGTGGTGTGTCGTCCTAGCGTGAG
>DATJEM010000422.1:0-8272 GCA_035496615.1 Leptolyngbya sp. | reverse complement strand
TGCCGTCTGCCCTACAAGCTCTGAACCCGGTGCCGGACTCTCGCTTTTTTCAATCGAATGCGACAGGGCGCACTCAAGGCGGCTTATTTTCGCTGGATGGAATTCATGCGACAACGAGCAGTTATGGCATTATCGCGCAGGAATTGATCAAAGTGATGCAGCTTGCCGGAGTCGAATTCTATGATCAGCAAGGACAAAAGCGATCGGGCGAAGTTCAGATTGACTTCGATCGATTGCTTGCATTAGATACGCTGCTCTCCCAACCGCCTCGACTGGTTCAGGATGTAGCGAACATTGTGGGCTGGTTTGATGCTAATCTCGGCTTGATGCAGGGGCTTTTGCGATCGAACTATTAGAAATCCTCCTCTTAGAAATCCTCTAAGTGCGACCCAAAAAACAAAAAACCCCCAACGAAATCGCCAGGGGTGAATCATCAGGGTGCATCTACCAATTCTGTATACGAGAACTGACCCAATCATCCGGAAAAACTCAACCGATTTTTAAGATCAAGGTTTGAGTGCGATCGCCGCTTGCTTGATCGGTTCTAAAAGCTCGATCGAAACATTGAGGCTATTGAGCGATCGATATTCCTCCGCTTTACTTCCGGGTGGAACCACGTGATAGTCACTTCCACCGCTCATTAATAATCCGTACTGAGCGCACATCTCTTTTAGCCGCTCTGCTTGATATAGCGTATGGCTCGGATGATAGACTTCAATGCCCATCAACCCTGCTTCGACCAGTTCCGGTAAGACCTCTTTGACAGGCGCACCTCGAAACAAGAATGGATGCGCCCAGATGGGAACGGCTCCACACTCGCGCAAGAGTTGAATGCCATCGGCGGCGCTAAATTTTTCATACTGAACAAAGGCGGGACGATCGTCGGCAAGAAAGCGATCGAATGCTTCTCGCGTCGATTCCACATGACCTGCTTTGACCAGCGCAAAGGCGATGTGAGGACGACCCGGAGCCATGCCCTCGCCCATTTCTGGCAGTTGAATCTCGTAGCCTAATTCAGCGAGTTTATCAATCATCGCTTGAGCGCGGCGCTTTCGTCCTTCCAGGCGTTCGGATAAAGGTGGAACTAAGCGATCGCGATCGGGATAAAAGCCCAAAATATGCAAAGAGCGATCGCGACAAACCGTACTTAATTCTAAACCGGGGACAATTTCCAGTTCAGGCGGGGCGGCAGCGATCGCTTCGTCCCAGCCCGAAACGGTATCATGATCAGTAATCGCAAGGGCACGAACTCCGGCAGCGATCGCCGCTTCGACAAGTTCGATCGGATTGAGCATTCCATCCGAGTAAGTTGTATGGCAATGTAGTTCTAACATTCTTGTAATTTAGCGCAAACCCCATGCCTGAAGGTCCTGAAATTCGCCAAGCGGCTGATCAAATTGCGGCGGCTTTAGTCGATCGACGAGTGACGGAAATCTTCTTTGCTTTTGAGCATCTCAAGCCTTATGAATCTGAGTTGGTCGGGCACTGGGTTACGGCTGTAAGAACTCGCGGCAAAGGGATGGTAATGGAGTTTAGCAATCAGCTTTATCTCTACAGTCACAATCAGCTTTATGGGCGTTGGTATGTTCGCAAATCACATTCTTATCCTGCAACCAAGCGGCAATTGCGTTTAGCGATTCACAACGAGAAAAAATCAGCTTTACTTTACAGTGCTTCTGATATCGAAGTGCTACAGCGATCGGACTTAGCCACTCATCCTTTTCTCAGCCGAATTGAATTAGATGTGCTAGATGAATCAGTGACCGCTGAACAGATTGAAGCTCGATTTCGAGACAAGCGATTCTATCGGCGGCAACTCCCCATTTTATTGTTAAACCAGCATTTTCTGGCTGGACTAGGAAACTATCTTCGCAGCGAAATTTTATTTGTAGCGCGAGTGTTTCCAATGTTGCGCCCGATCGACTGCTCAGATTTGCAAATTACCGCGCTTTCTAAAGCTGTCCTGAAGGTGACACAGCAGTCGTATCTTACGAAGGGCATCACAAACGATTTAGCGATTGCAATGCGATTGAAAGCAGAGGGACATCCTAGAAGTGACTATCGACATTTTGTGTTTAATCGCGAGCATCGTCCTTGCTTTATCTGTGGGACGCTGATTGTGAAAGAAATTTTGGCAGGACGCAGGCTTTACTACTGTCCACACTGTCAGGCAAAAAGCACGATCGCATCCTGAATGAATGTTTGAGAGATAGAAGTCGCATCCTCAAGATCAGGACAACCTTGTGATATCTACAACGCAGTCAAGCAATCTACCCACCCATGACACAACGCCTCACCGAGAACGAATCGATGCTCAGACTATTCTTTATGCCGCTGTGATTGCCAGCTTTGTCAGCTTTCTATTAATTACCAAACTCTCGTTGATCAAAACTCAGCGATCGAGAACAATCAATCCAGTATGATCCGATCTTTTAATCTACCGGAAGAATCATTCCTTCTCGCGCCAGCAAGCTATTTGGGAAGACCGATCGCACATCTGCTTCAACCTGATCGAGAAAATCATCATCGTGATTTGGATCGTGATGAAACATGACGGCTTTTTTGACTCGCGCCGCTTCAACGACTTTCAACCCTTCTTGCCAAGTCGAGTGTCCCCAGCCAATCTTGGGCGATTTTTCGTCGTAGTATTCGGCATCGGTGTAGCAAGCATCATAGATGAGAATATCCGCATCGCGTGAGAGATGCACAAGATCGTCATCCATGCGATCGGGGTAATGTTCGGTATCAGTCGCATAAACTACCGTTTTTCCTTGATAGGTGACGCGGTAGCCGATCGCGCTATTGGGATGATTCAAAGGTCCTGTTTCGATCCGAATTCCATCTAGTTCGATCACGTCGCCCACGATGACATCGGTGAACTTCAAATCCGACTGCATAATTTGCATCGGCACCGGAAAATTTGGGTGGTGCATTTGGTCACTGAGACGCTGCTGCATGGATGCCCCATTGGGCGCGATCGCCCCATAGATATGAAAGCAGTTTCCGGGGATGAAGGCAGGAATGAAGAAGGGAAACCCTTGAATGTGATCCCAATGCGAGTGCGAGAAAAAGATGTGAGCCTCGACGGGCATCCGTTTCAGCATCGATTTTCCCAGAACGCGCAGCCCCGTACCCCCATCAAAAATCAACCGCTTGCCGCCGACCCGCATTTCGATGCAGGAGGTATTGCCGCCGTAGCGCACGGTTTCATGTCCCGGCACAGGAATGCTCCCGCGAACGCCCCAAAACTGAATGAAAAAATCGGAATGATGAGTCATTGCTGAATCTAAAGTTGCTGCGATCGCTTGCGTCCTTAGCCCACGAGAGCAAAATCATTCTCTGGAGTGCCAAGTATCACAAGCTGTTTGCGGTGAAACCGTGCCATTGGACGGTGGGAAAAGTGTCCCGTTGTTTTAAGGCTACCCATAACATTTTGAGCGATACCAGTCAGGTGGAATTATAGACGCGGATAGAAAAAGCGGCTAAAGAATATCTTTCAGCCGCATGATAGTATTCAATAATACAAAGGTTAGCCTGCCGCTCTAATGCACTGCTCGACCAGAGGCAACACTTTATCGACATTTTGCCAACCGAGAATTTCAGTCACTTTCTTCTCTAGATTTTTGTAGGTTCTAAAGAATTCTGCTACTTCATCCAATCGATGGGATGCAATGTCATCGAGCGATTTGACGTTGGCGTAGCGCGGATCTTTGTCGGGAACGCAAAGAATTTTTTCATCGCGATCGCCGCCATCGATCATTTCCAACATCCCGATCGGACGAGCCGCAATCACACATCCCGGAAAAGTTGGCTGATCCATGATCACCATTCCATCCAATGGATCGCCATCGTCGCCCAGCGTATTCGGGATGAAACCATAATCAAACGGGTACATCACCGATGCAGAAAGAACGCGATCAAGCGCGAGCGCATTCAAGTCTTTGTCGAATTCATACTTGTTTTTGCTGCCTGCGGGAATTTCGATCAGAACGTTGATCAGTCCGGGTTTGGGTTGGGCGGGAATACGAGATAAGTCCACTGCGGTTCTCCAAGCTAAACAATAAGTTAAACAATTTCGCCATTTTGAATTGTAAAGGAGAGCGGTCTACGCCAAAAAGAGTTTATAGGCGGGATTTTGATTTTCGTCCCAGTAGCGATAGCCGATCGTATCCAAAAAAGCTTGCCAATCGCTCATTTCATCGGGTGGAACTTGAAGACCGAGCACAATCCGCCCGTAGTCGGCTCCGTGATTGCGGTAGTGAAACAGGCTGATGTTCCAATCGGGGCGCATCGACGTGAGAAATTTGATCAGTGCCCCCGGACGTTCGGGAAACTCAAAGCGATAGAGCAGTTCGTGTTCGGCAAGTCGAGAATGTCCACCGACCATGTGCCGCAGATGCAGTTTTGTCAGTTCGTCGTCGGTTAGATCGATCGTGCTGAATCCATTCGCCTCGAAAGTTGTCACCATTTGCGCGGCATCGGAGCGATCGCTCACTTGCATTCCCACAAAAATATGAGCGATCTGGGCATCTGCAATTCGATAGTTAAACTCGGTGATGTTTCTTCGTCCTAATAAATCACAAAACTTTCGTAGGCTACCCCGCGCTTCGGGAATGGTGACGGCAAAAATCGCTTCTCGGCGCTCTCCAAGTTCCGCGCGTTCCGCCACGAATCTTAAGCGATCGAAGTTCATGTTCGCGCCGCAAGCAATCCCAATCAGCGTTTGATCCGTGATTTGCTCGCGTTCGACATAGGCTTTGATGGCTGCGATCGACAATGCTCCGGCGGGTTCGAGAATCGATCGAGTATCTTCAAAGACATCTTTGATCGCGGCACAAGTATCGTCGGTCGTCACCAAGATCATTTCATCTACATACTGTTGGCACAATCGAAACGTTTCGACTCCTACTTCTCGCACGGCGACCCCATCTGCGAACAATCCCACGTTGGGTAGTTTGATCCGATGTCCCGCTTTGAGCGATTGCGTCATTGCATCTGCATCTACGGGTTCGACACCGATAATTTTCGTTTCCGGGCGCAATCGCTTAATGTAGGATGCGATGCCAGAAATCAGACCGCCCCCGCCGATCGCCACAAACACCGCGTGAATCGGTTGCTGATACTGCCGCAGAATTTCCATGCCGATCGTTCCTTGCCCCGCGATCACATCGGGATCATCAAACGGATGCACAAAGGTTAAGCCCTTTTCGGCTTCCAACTGTCGCGCATACGCATACGCATCATCGTAAGTATCGCCGTATAAAATCACTTCGCCGCCGCGCGATCGTACTGCATCAATCTTCACCTGCGGAGTCGTCACAGGCATGACAATCATCGCGGTTGTTCCCAACCGTTTTGCACCTAGCGCCACTCCTTGAGCGTGATTTCCAGCAGAAGCCGCGATCACTCCTTGCGCCAAAATTTCTGGGGGTAGCTGCGCCATTTTGTTGTACGCGCCGCGCAGTTTGAAGGAGAATACCGACTGCATATCTTCGCGTTTGAGCAGCACTCGATTGTTGAGACGAGCCGAAAGATTGGGCGCAAATTCGAGCGGCGTTTCTTGAGCAACATCGTACACACGGGCTTTGAGAATTCGCTCTAGGTAGTCACCGGACATAGGAGTTTTAATGGGGAAGAAGTTCGCTGAATTCCTATTGTACGGTTAGAGGTCTTGCAAAAATGAAGCTGCGTATTTATTTACCGTTTGCTCAACGCGATCGATCCTTAACTGTCGGACTACAGCCATTAAGATAGAAGGATTGGATCAAGAGTCGTAGATTCATTCGTGCTTGATCTTCAGCACAAACTAGAGCCATTAGAAAACAATCATTCAGAAGCGTTGACAAGTTTTTTGGCAACACAGATAGCACAGCGAGCAGCACTTGACGGATTGCTAGAGCATCGATCAAAGTGATTTCCTGAAGCCTACGATCGCGCTTGTAACAGCATCGTCGTTAAAGCACCAGAGCACTGCGTAACTCGATTGTAGAGAACAGACTGGCGCACTGTCTTACCCAGTGAGGTACTTTTCTGAAGTGAGTTCAGTACAACAAATTTCTTGGTGTTAGATCATACATTGGGAGATCAATTACTCACGATTCGATCGTATTTTTACAAGCCCTGAACTTAGAATCACGGGCAAATTGAAGCATAGAACTATCTATTAGATAAAGTTTTTTAACTTCTTTATGGATCTGCGAAAACTGCATTGATAGAGAGAATTAATATCCATCTGACTCCTGATGATACTCAGTTGATACTCATGAGTTCTCAAATCTCCCTTTATGAAACCACTATCAAGAATCGGGAGCGATCCGCTTTCGAGCAATCCGAATAATACAGATCGTCTCAGTGAGATTCTCTTCTCCCTCCTGCCCGATCGACCGCCACAAATTGCCAATTTTGCCCAAGCCTTTGTGATGCGGGAGATCCACTTGGGCGATCGTTTGACGCTTGAGCATACCGCCGCTCAGACTTTCTCAATTGTTTGCCAGGGAAGGGTTCGCCTGATTGATTCTGAGGTTGCTGTCGCCGTCTTAGAAGCGGGAGAAACTTGGGGCGGAGATCCACAGTTTTGCGATCGCGCACTTCCCTATCAAGCGATCGCCGCAAGTTCTGGATGGATTGCTGAGATTTCGATCGAGCAGCTTTTCTCCTGGTTTCAACCGATTCCCCAACTGCAAGATCTGGTTTCTTGTGCGGTGCAAACCCGCCAAAAATTGCTGTTTCTCAAAACTTTGACGGATCTGCGATCGTACTCTAGCCACACGCTGAAGCGGCTTGTCTCTTACCTCAGCGAAATCCGAGTTCCCGCAGGCTCAAATCTATCCGAAGCCACTCGCACTCAGTCGGGTCGATTTTGGCTCTGTCACGGTCAGATTCAGGCTACCTCAGTCGTGAAAGTAGGGGACAGTTGGGGGTATCCTCAGCCTGTGCCAACGGATTGGATCGCCGCTACTGACCTGCGAGTGTATCAATGCTCGATCGAACACTGGGAAATGGCACAGCAAATCGTGCCCAGTCTGGGCGGTGAGGCAGCTTCAGAAACGAACCGACAGCCGCGCAGAATCGCTCCGCCTGCTGTCCCGCCTCCCTCGCCTCAGCAACAACCCGCATTACCGACTGCGAAATCGGCTGCGATCGAGTTTGCCAAGCCCAGAAAGCAGCGGCATCGCTTTGGGCAGTTTCCTTACATTGCTCAACAGAGTAGCTCTGACTGTGGAGCCGCTTGTCTTGCCATGATTTCTCAGTACTGGGGAAAGCGGTTTAGCATTAATATGCTGCGGAATCTAGCCGGAGTGGGACGCTCAGGGGCATCGCTTAAAGCTTTGGCATTGGCAGCAGAAAGCTTAGGCTTTCAGGCGCGACCTGTGCGATCGAGCTTTAACCGTTTGGCTGAACAAAACACGCCCTGGATTGCTCATTGGCAAGGCGATCACTATATCGTGGTGTACCGAGTCAAGCGCGATCGCGTGATTCTGTCTGATCCGGCGTTGGGTCGTCGATCGCTGAGGGTGGATGAATTTCAAGCGAGTTGGACAGGATACGCGCTATTGCTCCATCCGACGACGCTGTTTCAGAAGATACCCGGATCTAAACCCTCTTTGGGGCGGTTCTTGGGTGCGTTTCTGCCTTATCGATCGATGCTCTGGTCGATCGTCTTCGCCTCGATTTTGCTGCAAGTTTTTGGCTTAGTTACGCCACTATTTACGCAGATCATTCTCGATCAGGTTGTGGTTCACAAAAGCCTACCGACGCTTCAGATTTTCACTTTGGGATTGCTTCTGTTTGGCGCTTGGCGAATTGGCTTAGTTTGCATTCGACAGTACCTTCTAGATTTCTTTTCTAACCAAGTCGATCTGACCTTAGTGAGCGGTTTTATCAGTCATGCCCTGAGCCTACCGCTGCAATTCTTCGCCACTCGTCATGTTGGGGATATCGTGACGCGAGTGCAAGAGAATCATAAGATTCAATTGTTTTTAACTCGACAGGCAATCACCGCTTGGTTAGACGCAGTGATGGCGATCGTCTATGTGGGATTGATGGTGCATTACAACTGGCAGTTAGCACTTTTGGTGCTGGGAATGTTACCCCCGATCGTGCTGCTCACTCTGATTGCCAGTCCGTTTCTGCGGCAGATGTCGCGGCAGATTTTTCATGAATCTGCAAAACAGAATTCCACGCTTGTGGAAATGTTGACCGGGATTTCGACCGTCAAAGCAACCGCATCAGAGCGCGAATTGCGCTGGAGATGGGAAGACGATTTGACCAG
>DATJEM010000421.1:0-7641 GCA_035496615.1 Leptolyngbya sp. | reverse complement strand
CGTAGTTGTTCAGCAAGCCTTCTTGATCAACGGTGTAACCATCCGTGGTTCCAACGCTTTCTGGATCGGTCTGATCGTCCGTGGATGCAGCGGCTTCGCCTTGCTCGGTCGGAGTGGTTTTGAACTTACTGCCCTCACGCTCTTTCCGGGCGGCAGTTTCAGCCGGAATGATGTGCGGATCGTAAGCGTCGCTTTGGGCACGATCGGAGCTATCGATCGCAGGTTTTTTGTCTTGGCTCATGATGTTTCCCTCATAGTACAGTTTGCGGAGCGTAACCCGAACTTAGTAAGCGCGGTAAGCGAACTTGTAGTAGATGAAAATTGCCAACATTGCGCCCAGTACCGCAACAATGATCCCAGGAATGCTGAGTGTCGCTGCCGTGATGGAAAATGAGCCGGAAAGTAACGACACGATTGTCCCGCCTAGAAACGCTCCAACTACGCCCAGAACTAGGGTGCTGAGAAGTCCGCCGCCTTGAGTGCCAGGATAGATTGCTTTGGCGATCGCGCCTGCCAACAGTCCCAAAATGATCCAAGCTAAAATATTCATAGTAATCTCCGTAATGTTTAATCAGATGTGAATCGTTCAGTTCGCTCTAAGATCGCTCTAAGATAAATAGAATCAATGACTTATCTTTTCTATCTCTAGTTACTCCAGCGAGAAGAATCCGTTTCTCAGAGCAATCGTTCATGCAATCAAATTAACAGGCTGTCTGTCTCGATCGTACCCTTCTGAAGTTAGATCCGCAGTTCGCAACAGTTAGAGAGAATCTCAAATCTTCCTCTATCAACAGAGAGAAAAAGCTCCAACTTCTGAGCGATGATTTACACTTGTTTTCTACTGTATGTTCGTGCCATTGCAGCCAAAATTCTGAGTTAGTGGAGACGATGAGATTTAAAACGATTGTGCGCTTGGGTCGCGATACGGTAACGGAAGGACTCGAAGATAATGTGCCGTTACTGGCGGCGGCGTTGGCATACTACACGATGTTTTCGTTAGCGCCGTTGTTGATTATTGCGATCGCGATCGTCGGGGCGATCTACGGGGAGGATGCAGCGCGAGGTGAGATCGTGCGCCAGATTCAGGGCTTAGTGGGGCGAGACGGCGCAGAGTTTATTCAATCAATGATTCAGAATGCGAGCCAGCCTGGGTCAGGGGGAGGCGTTGCGACGCTGGTGGGGGTTGTGCTGTTGATCTTTGGGGCATCGGGCGTATTTGGACAACTGCAAGCTGCATTAAACACAATTTGGGAAGTAAAACCGAAGCCGGGACGCGCCGTCAAAAGCTTTCTACAATCCCGCTTTTTGTCGTTTGCGATGGTGCTAGTGATCGGATTTTTGCTGCTAGTTTCGTTGGTGCTTTCAGCCGTATTTTCGGGAGTGAGCGGCTATTTTGGTAGTTTTCTACCTGAGTCGTTCAAAGTGGCGCAGATTCTCGACTTTGCAATCTCGCTTGGCTTAGCGACTCTGTTGTTTGCCTCGATCTACAAGTTTCTTCCTGATGTCAAAGTTCCGTGGAAAAATCTGTGGGTTGGCTCTGCGGTGACTGCGCTGCTATTTAATGTTGGTAAATTTTTGATCGGTCTGTATCTCGGAAACAGTAGCGTCGGTTCTACGTATGGTGCTGCTGGATCGCTGGTGGTGGTCTTGCTGTGGGTGTTCTACTCAGCGCAGATTTTACTGTTTGGTGCAGAGTTTACGCAGGTCTATTCTAAATATCGCGGCAGACCGATCGAACCATCAAGCCATGCCGTTTCAGTCAAAGAAGAAACGATCGATTCTGCTACAGAGCGCGATCAGTAAGCCCCGATCGCGCTCAATGAAAGGCTACTTAATCAATCCGGCTCTCAAGGCGCGGACAGCGATTTGCGTGCGATCGTTGACGCAGAGCTTGTTGAGAATGTTGCGAACGTGAGTTTTTACCGTTCCGACCGTGATGTACAGTCGCTCTGCAATCTCCGCATTACTGCGCCCGTCTACAATCAGTTCCAACACATCCAACTCACGCACTGTTAGCGGATAGTCAGAGATCATGCCGCTGTCTTCAGAAGAAAGCTTGTTGATGGTAATGGTCGTTGCGGCAGTGGTGGGTTGCGCCGACTTCACTTGAGATAACACGATGCGAGCGATCGCAGGATCAATCCAAGCATTGCCGCTCGCGGTGGTTTGAATCGCCTCAGCCAAGCGTTCTCCCGTAATGTCCTTCATGCAGTATGAATCTGCGCCTGCTGCAAACGCCGCCAAAACCATTTCTTGATCATCGTGCATCGTCATGATCAAAACTTTGGTGTTTGGCGATTCGGCTTCGGTACGAAACTGTTGGGTCAGTTCAATTCCGGTCATATCCGGTAAGCCGATGTCCACGATCGCCACCGTTGGCTGAGTGGATCGAATCAGATTCAGTCCCGATCGAGCATCTCGCGCTTCTCCAACCAGTTCAATATCTTGATCTTTTAAAAGTGCGCGAATTCCAAACCGAGTAAGATCGTGATCTTCAATCAGCACTACTCGAATCTTATCCATCTTGTCCACTCCGGTAGAAATAAAAAAATTCGGCTCAATTGCAGATTTATTTTGATGAAACTAATTGTAGTCGCACTTGGATCATTCTCGGTCTACCTACAGTCATATCTTTAGAAAGAGGCGAAAAATTTAGAACTCTATCTTTAGGAAGAGTTTTACCGACTTTGAGGCGGATTTTATGACAGATTTTATGACAAGTGAATCGAAAGAATTTTCACTTACGGTTACCTTCAGGCTGAGTTTAGTAAAAACGGATGCAGTCCATACTGATGACTGCGAGCAAATGTGGCAGGATAGGAAGGGTGATTTGACACAACTATCCCGACACGAGCTAACGTATGAGCAATCCGTTCTCCCCTCGACAAACTCGACGATCGCGGTTTTTGAAAGTCTCAGAATATACTTCGGCTGCCGTTTCGGTCATCGGCGTTGTGGTTTCCGCTGTGACGCAACAGGCAATCTACGCGACGGCTCCCCTTTCCCTATCGCTCTGTCTCAATTTGGTGAATCGGAGACGGTTTGAGCAGCAGACAGAACAGCGTTTGAATGGCACGATCGCCCAGCTTGATCAACAGCTTCGGGCATTACCGATACCCAGCGAGGCAGACCTATCCCAGCGATTTGCTCAACTTCAGGCACAACTGACCGTCACCACAGACCAAACAGAAGTGCGATCGCAGCTTGCACAACTTATTGAGCAACTGACAACCTTTCGGCAGCAGCAAGATGCAGCTACGGCTGCTCTCACTGAACTACAAGCGCAAATTTCTCAGTTAGACGCACAGTTCGCTTCGATGCAGCAGCGGCAGAATGACGCGGTAGATCAGGCAGGATTAGCGGCACAAATTTCTCAAGTGCGAGAACAAGTGCGAGAACAAGTGCTGCAAGAGATTGAGACAGTTCGCCAACAGATTGAGATAGTTCACCAACAGATTCAGGCAGTTTCTAACTCTGATAGTGCGGCAACCCTGCAAGCCAATCTTTCTAGGCTTGAGGAACAGATCCTTCAACTTCAAGTACAGCTTAGAACGATTGAGGCAAGGCAAACGATCGAGCCTCCGCCCGCTATAGAAACCCAAACCGGGACAGAGCTTGAACCCCGCCCAGAAACCGAAATTGTGCCTCAACCCCCTGATATTCTCAGCGATGAGGCAAATGATTTAGATGTTCTGGCGCTAAATCTAGGGATCGATTTCGGCACAAGTTTTACAAAGGTCTGTTTTCGCAACTTGGCGAATGATCGATCGGAGATTGTGACTTTTAGCGATGAAGTGACCCATTTAGCAGAAGCACTGTTGCCGACCACGATCGCAATTCTGCCAGATGGTACGTTAGTTGCAGGGTTGACAGCTTCAGAATGGCAACATCATCAATCGCCAGACCAAACGATCGTAGAATTTATCAAGATGCGTTTAGCAGCGTTTGATCTGCCTCAGAGTTCGGGAAGTTGGCAGCTTGAAAAAATACCTGGAGTGAGTCAGGCAGAAGCGATCGAAGATCTTTGTGCCTACTATCTCAGTCGGGTGATTGTTCGTGCCCAAGCTTGGATTCGACGGAATAAGCCCGAATTGCTGGTTAATCAGAAAATACAGTGGTCAGCAAATGTGGGTGTTCCGGTTGAATATTGTGATTCTAAAGCGATCGATCGATTCAGAAAAGTACTTTCTCTCGCTTGGCTACTGAGCAATGAACCTCAAACCGAAGCGCTAACCGTGCAAAACTTACATGATCAACTGAAACCGCTGAGATCGACCCTGCAACAAGCTGCGATCGATTGTCATGCCGTTCCCGAAATTGCGGCTGAAATCTGGTCGTTGATCAACTCGCGTGAAGCGGACACAGGCTTCTATGTTCTGTTTGATATTGGAGACGGAACCCTAGACGGTTGTTCGTTCCGGTACTGGAATGATGAAGGTGAAAAGAAGGTTGATTTCTACTCTGGCAAGGTAAATCCGCTCGGTGTCACTGCATTTTCTCAGGTGTTGGCGAAAGAGTTAGGCGTTGCAGAACACGATATTAAACTTACAATCTGTGGTGACTCAACTCGCTATGTCGATCGCGCTAAAACCAGCACCGCACGAAACCAAATTCAAACCTTGGTTGCCACAGTTGTCTATCAAGGCACTCAAAAATATCGTGAACATGGCTTCAAGGTGGTGCAGCATACCTCTAATAAGCCTTTAGATGTGCGAATTGCGGGAGGTGGCGGACAAACTTCTTTCTATCAAGAAGCAATTTGTTCTACACACCAAGCCCGTCAGCACAATGACTATGGAATTCCAACCTATCAACCAGGATCATTACCGATTCCCAAAGACTTAGAAACGAATGGAATTGATCAGCGTGAATTTCATCGTTTTGCAGTGGCGTATGGATTGTCTATTCCACCCGGAGAGCAGCCCGACGTTCGGCTTCCTAGCGAGATGGAACCTATTCAGCCCACATCCTCTATGCAAAAAGATCCGTTAGGAAAACCGCCGAGCTATGAAGAGATGAGAGGCTCGTAGAATGACTTGGAATCCCACGATCGCAGGTCAAGAAGTCCGAATCAAAGCCAATCCTGCACACCGAGGCATCACCACCGGAAAAACCCGCACCTCCGGAACTCGGCTTTTAGTCCAAGTTCAATTTTCACCAAATGAGAAAACCTATAAGCCCTATAGTCTGCTGGAACTTTGCGGCGAACCTGAAGGACTGTTTGAGCTATTAGAACAAGGAAAATTTAGCGGAGCCGACGATCTCCGAAGAATTCTCACGTTTGAGAAACTCAAAGGACAGCTAACAAACATTTTCTACAGCATGGAGTCCAGCAAAACTGACTTTTATCCGCATCAATTTAAGCCTGTACTGAAGTTCCTCGAATCTCCGGTCGGGCGACTGTTGGTTGCGGATGAAGTTGGACTAGGGAAAACGATCGAAGCAATGTATGTTTGGAAAGAACTCCAAGCGAGAGCCGATGCCCGTCGATTGCTGATTCTCTGTCCGGCGATTCTGCGCGAAAAATGGCAAGATGATTTGCGACAGCGATTCAACATCGTTGCGAAATTAACCAATGCTCAGGAGCTTTTAGAAGAAGTTAAGCACGTTCTACAAAGCCAGTATCAGCATCCGTTTGTGTGCATTGCCAGCATTGAAGGCATTCGTCCAAGTACGGAATGGGAAGATGAAACCAACACAGACGCGAGAGCAGAACTAGCAAGACTCATTGATCACAATCCAACGATCGAGGATATCGGTTTATTTGACCTGGTAATCATTGATGAAGCACACTATCTGCGTAACGCCTCAACCGCCACACACCGTTTGGGTCAATTGGTCAGAGATGCTTCACGTCATTTATTGTTATTAACCGCCACCCCGATTCAAACTCAGAGTACGAACTTATATCAACTGCTGAAGATCATCAGCCCAGAAGACTTTTTTGATGAAAAGATTTTCGATCAAATGCAGGCAGCAAATGCTCCGTTGATTCAAGCGCTCCGAGCAATGTGGGGTCAACCGCCCGATCTTTCGACTGCGAAACGCCACCTCGATCGCGCATTGCAGTTCGATTATTTTCGAGAGAATCCTGTATTGCAGCGGATTCAACAACAGTTAAGAACTCCAACTGCGATCGATCCAGAAACTCAAATTAGACTGGGATATCAGCTCGAAAGTGCTTCGCTTGTGAGTCAGTATCTTACGCGCAGCCGCAAACGTGATGTGATTCCAAATCGAGTCAAACGAGATCCGCAAACCTTGACCGTTCCGTTTTGCCCTTTGGAGAAGCAAATCTATGAAACTGTCACCCACACCATTCGCAAACAAAGCCAAGGGAAGCAAGGCGTGCCGCTCTTTCGCTTGATTGCCCGTCAGCGACAGATGGCAAGTAGTCTCGTTGCCGCGCTGCAATCTTGGTCAGAGCAAGGCATTTTAGACGAAATGCAAGAGGATGAACTATTTTGGGAGGATTTAGGGATTTCGATCGAACATCGCTCCGAAGCAACAAACGATCGCATTCCCCAACTCGAAAACATTCACTATCAGCAACTCGAAGCCAATGACACAAAGTATCAGGTGCTAGTCGAGTTTTTACGCGCTGAACTCAAAAAAAATCCGAACGAACAGTTTGTGCTATTTGCTTACTTTCGCGGCACGCTTCACTATCTACAACGCCGTTTAGAAGCCGATCGCATTCAAACCGCTCTGATATTAGGAGGAATGGGCGATCGCAAACGAGAAATTCTTCAGCACTTTGAGCAAGGCAAAGCTTCGATTCTACTCTCTTCCGAAGTCGGTAGCGAAGGCATTGATCTACAATTTTGTCGCTTTCTGATTAACTATGATCTCCCCTGGAACCCGATGCGGGTAGAACAACGAATCGGGCGGCTTGATCGTTTAGGGCAAAAAGCCGATCGGATTTCTATTATCAATTTCAGCTTAGTAGACACGATTGAAGAACGCATTCTCGATCGCTTATATCAACGCATCAATGTTTTTCAAGAGAGCATCGGCGACTTAGAAAACATTCTTGGAGAAGCAACCGAAAAGCTACTTGCAACTTTATTTGAACCTGAACTAACAGATATAGAACGCCTTCAGCGGGCAGATGAAACCGCGATCGCCATTCTCAAACAATCCGTTGAACAAGAGCAATTAGAGCAAGAAGCAGTCAATCTGATGGCATTTTCTGATCAAATTCTCAACACTGTGACGAAAAGCCGCGATCAGGGTCGGTGGCTCACTTCCGAAGAACTATACGCCTTTATTGAAGACTATTTTTCCCGGTACTACTTGGGAACCACAATCAAGCCGATTCCGCGGAGAGAAGCAGTCTTTGACATTAGGCTCACCGAAGATGCCAAACTCGACTTAGAACAGTTTCTCAAGCAACATCGATTTGCAACCCAAACCCGTTTACATCGATCGCCTGCACACTGCTTGTTTGATCCACGCATCGAAGCTACAAACAGAGCCGACAAAGGCAACCCGATCGAACTGATTGATCCCACTCATCCGCTGGTTCAATGGATTCGACATAGCTATGAAATTGATGCTCAAAAACTGCATCCGATCGCAGCAATCCAATGTGAGCAGTTAGAAGTTGAAGTTGCACCGGGACAGTATGTTTACGTAATT
>DATJEM010000420.1:0-3999 GCA_035496615.1 Leptolyngbya sp. | reverse complement strand
TCCCGTTTCTTGCTGGAAATACCAAGTCATTTGCGCTGCTATCTTGCGGTCTAATCGCATCTAGAATGCGCTGCAACTCCGCATTGATCGGAAAGTAGCGTGGCTCATGGGTCTTCGTAGACTTACGGATTCTCACATCCGTAGCGACTGCTTCACAAAAGTGAATACGATTTTTCTCAATGTGCTTCCATTTGAGTGCGATCGCTTCTTCGGGTCGGCATCCGGTGTGAAACAGGAATTTGACATAGGAAGCGTAGTAAGAATGCGGAATCGGCGAGAACTTCGAGGAATAATTGTCGTTCTCAAACACCGAAATGATCGCGGGAACGCAAGTTCGAGAAAACGGTTTGCGTGAAACTCGACTCTTCTTTTTTGTCCGAATTTCCTTCGCCAGTTCCTTGAATGGATTGTCAGTCACCAATTTCTTCCGCATCGCCCATTCGCAACAAGCACTCAGTTGCTTGAGGGTACGCTTTGCCGTTTCTGCCGCGTAATTCTTGAGCAGGTAGGTTTGGATCGCAATTGCATCCTCAAGATTCGGCTTGGGCAGCTTGCGAAGACGCTTCTCGACTTTGCCATAATCCCGAATGATGGTGGTTTCTTCGAGATGAGCGCTTTGAAACTCGGTGTACTGTTCCCATAGCTCGATCAGCGAAGTTTTTGGCGGCGCACTTGGGGTAAAACTTGGGGTAACGGTGCTGAGAGCTGATTGCGGCTTGTATTTCTCCAATGTTGAATCAAACCTGTCCTTGAAAATGTCATCTTCGATCATCGCTGCCTTGCGTTCTGCAATCTTGCGATTGCTGGGGGTGTCCGCAAGTCCAGTGGAGAGGTAGTGACGTTTGCCAGCTACCGAGAAGACGAGTTGAATACGATCGTTAGACACCTTAATCTGAACCGAACCTTTGAAAGCGCGACGTGAGGGGTTGTTCGAGTACATTCGTGAAACTCCTAAACAGGAACGTTCGTACTCAAAGGTTTTACCCCAAATTTACCCCAATTTCTAGCCCAAACTGAGCTAACATGACCCAACGCAAAACAGAGGGGGTTCCTTGAAACCCCCTCTGTGTCTTGCTTTTCGTTATGGCTCAGGCGAGATTTGAACTTGCGACCTTGGGCTTATGAGTCCCCTGCTCTAACCACTGAGCTACTGAGCCAAACTTTTGTAAGAATACCATAATAAGAAGCGCGAATAAAGCGATCGCAGCAATTCTCATCAAAAAAGGGAAGGCAACTCACCTTCCCCAATTTCAAAAGCTACGAAAACAGACTAACCGCGAGATTGAGGCAGCAAAGCGATCGGGTTGACCGCACCTCGACCGGGTAAATGCACTTCAAAGTGAGAGTGCGGACCTGTGCTGAATCCGGTGCTACCCATTTCGGCAATTTGTTGCCCTTGACGCACTTCCTGCCCAGATCGAACGAGTACGCGACTATTGTGAGCATAGAGAGTGGAACTGCCGTCCGGGTGTTTGATCTCAACCAAGTTGCCGTAGCCGCCGTCGTTCCAGCCTGCAAAAACGACCTTCCCAGTTGCAGCAGCCATCACTGGCGTTCCTACTGGAGCCGCAATGTCGATGCCTTTGTGCATCCGTCCCCAACGCCAGCCATAGGGCGAGGTTAGGACACCCTTCGCAGGCCACATATAGCCTTTGAAGCGATCGCCCGGCATATAAGCATCAGAGACACCTAGAGAAGGAAGATTCGGCGAGACCGTTTTACCGATCGAAGAGCGCAGAATCGGGGCGTAGGATTCTGATCCTGCCGGAGCCACTGCGATCGTTTGGGGTTTCGGCTTGGGCGAATTTGCGAGGGTTCGCTGTAGCTGCGTTTGAGTCGCAGGCGAAGCGCTGCGGCTCTGAGTGCGAAGCGCAGCCACAGGACGATTTGTGGTGAACTGCGGATTGGCGGGGCGCAAAGGCGCTTCCGGAGCGGAAACTTTGGCAGTCTCACGTTTTGTCGATCGAGATTGATATTGCTCTCTCAACCGCGAAATATCAGACATCAAAGCATTCACATACCGATCGTCGCTGCGGTCATCCACCGTTTGCGATTCAGAGGCACGGCTCCGAGATGGATTTGTGTAGGCAAACTGGCTAGCATCGCCTCCAATCGCGACAGGAACGTTAGGATTCACCGGGTTTTGGGTCGAGGCAAGGCTCGGAACCGTAGGGATTTGGATATCCGCGACGGTTGCAGCTTGGGGTTCAGCGATCGCGACGGGCTGGGATACGGGCGACTGAGCAATTTTTTGAGGAACTTGAATAAACTGATTTGCCCGCACGAGATTAGGGTTGCTGATGCGATTCAGGTTAGCAAGATCGCGGGGAGAAATGCCGTGTGCTTGGGCGATCGAGGAAAGTGTCTCACCGGGATTCACTCGATACGTCGCGACATTTGGCGTATTCAACTGCGGGATCACTGCCACAGTTTGAGATTTAGCAGGCTCCTCAGACTTCAACTCCGCCAGACTTTGTTTCAATCGATCTCGGTTCTGCTTCAGTCCTTCCAGCGCAGTTTGCTGGCGCTTGACCACGATCGCAGCGGTGCTTTGTGAAGCGCTGCTCACTTTTGGCTGGGCAGGAATGACTGGAATCGATTTTAGGTTCGGTAGAGATTTGATTGGCGTTCCGCTGATCGCGGCAACGGTTTGGTCTCCGGCTGGCACTTGCAAAGTTTGACCGACCGAAAGAACGGCGTTGGTCTGCAAGCTGTTCAGATTTGCCAATTTCGTGGCATCAATCCCATAAAGCTCTGCAATTTTCCACAGGGTCTGACCTTCCTGAACGATATGCGTCGTTGTGGAAGCAGTTGGGGCGGACGGTTCAGATACGCTAGGGGCATCTGTTGGGGTGGCAGCGTTGGGAGTCAAGTCGGATGCGGTCGGCTCCGTGGGAATAGCAGCATTCGCTTGCTGAGGAGCGGCGAGACCATAAGCGCCGACTGAGAAAGCGAGTCCGAACATAGCAGCAGAGGTACGAACGGTTCGATTTGCCTCTGGGAGCGTCTGCCGGGGATGTTCCTCTGCCTTCTCGCAATCGAGAACGCTGAAAGGAACTGAATTTGCGTCTTGCGGAACTGCTCGTTTCAAAAAACGACCTCCTAAAATGTGCAGCATTTAACTGTCTTCGAGTCCGAAACTTGGATGCCAGTTACTCGATTGAGTTGGGTGTGGGCAATTTGATTCTGGTCAGGGATCATCCCAAGCAAGCCTACCTTACTTTCCGAATTTTCGGGAAATCCGGGTTGACTTAGTGTTTCTCTTAACTATCCGAACGAATGGATAGCAGATTTTCTAAGCGGCTGTCAACTCGGCTCAGTTGGACTGAGGGCTGAAACCTGGATGCCATGGGGCTGAACGGGATTTTAAAGATCCGGCAAAGTCCAGGACGATCGAAGGAATTTCAGCGAGTTGAGCAGCATAAGGGCGTGTGAGTTGGGTGAGATTGGGTGAAATGACCCGACTGAAATCTTTTAGAACAAATTCGGGATTTTAGTCAAGAGGCTTCTTGTTCGTCTTTGATTACAAGAAGTTAATGTAAACAATATCATCGCTCAACCGTAAGATCATGCAGATAGCTGCGATCGTCGATTTCTGGATTTCTTACGAAAATCTCCGAAAAGTCTCTCTATGCAAGGCTCAGACCGCCTTTCAGTCGCACGAACAATTAAATCTATGTGATAGAAAATCCGCAAAATTACGGGCGCGAAGTATGGAATTTACCATACAGATTTCTTATCTAAAAAAGCTAGATCGGTGATCCAGATAACTAATTCACTCTGGCGAGTTTGAATTTTATCGGCGTGGGGTAAAATGACTGACCTCAAAAGTGAGTAGCTCAGGCAACGATCGCGCGGTGATTTCCACATATCTATATATAGATATCTAGCTGAGATAGCCAAGTTGACGACGCGCTTCAAAGAGTCCGATCGCGGCGCTGACCGAAAGATTCAGGCTGCGGACTCCCGGCTGACTCATAGGAATGTAGGCAAGTTTCG
>DATJEM010000419.1:0-4417 GCA_035496615.1 Leptolyngbya sp. | reverse complement strand
CAAAATTTCTACTTCTGGGCAAATCCAGCAGCGTTGCTGAAATAGCCGCAAATAAAACGCGGAAAAGTTCGCAAGTTCGATCGTGCGGCGAATCATCGATCGCGGTTCAGCATCCGAAGCGTTATGTTCTGCCACCACCGTCGAAATCCCAGCAGCCTGATCGTGCAGCGCCATCCAAACATAGTCCAATTTCAGCGCTTGCCCAATTTCTCGCAGCATCCATTGTAGAAAATCGCCGCGATCGACCTCACTCTGCTCGATCATTCGCTGCCGCAGATGATTCAGCGCGATCGTAAACTGAAGCTGTTCTGTACGCTCAGTCAGTTGAGCCGACAATAAAGATTGGGTTGTTTCTAAAATTTGCTTTTGGGCATCCAAACTCGACTCGCGCAGTCGGCGATCACTCATATCCTGAAATACCATAACGCCACCAATGATCTCACCGTCTCGATTACGAATCGGGGAAGCACTGTCACCTACAGGGCGTTCAGTTCCATCTCGCGATCGCAAGACAGCGCGACTCGGCAACGTAATTGTATCACCCCGACACAGTGCCGCCAGAATTGGGTTGTCGATCGCGGCTCCGGTTTCTTCATGCACCAGATGCAACACCCGCCCCGCAAATTCTCCCAATGCTTGCTCTTGCGACCAACCCGTGAAAAACTCCGCCGCCGGATTCATAAATGTAATAAATCCATCCACATCGGTCGCGATCGTCGCATCCCCAATGCTCACCAAAGTAGTCGCATACCATTGCTGCGTGGCTTTGATCGCAACTTCCATCTGATAACGCCGCAGCGCAACTTGAATCGTAGAATGCAAATCTGCATCTTGAAACGGCTTCATCAAGTAGCCAAATGGAGAAGTTTCGGTTGCTCGTTTTAGAGTGTGTTCGTCCGCATGAGCCGTGAGATAAACCACGGGAAGATTTAACTTCAAATACAAATATTCCGCCGCAGAAACGCCATCGTTTTTTCCCTGCAAACAGATATCCATTAATACTAAATCCGGTCGTTGTTCTGTCGCAATTTGAATTGCTTGTCGGGCACTCGTCGCGATCGCAATCACCTGATGTCCTAAAGTTTGCAGTGCTTCTTGTACGTGCCAAGCCACGACGCTTTCATCTTCGACAACGAGAATTCTGGCTGCTTTCAACGTTCCAACCATTGAGGAATCTACATTATTGTAGAATGATGTTCGATTTTTAAACCAAACGATTTAAACACAGTCAAACGACACTTTAAACCGAGTATTCTGAAATTTTTCGACCGTAACTTGTCCGTTAAGTTGACTAACTAAGGCATTCACTAATCGCAGTCCCATCGATCGAATTTCTTGTAGTTCAAAACTTTCAGGAAGATTTTTTCCGCCATTCTCTACAGCCAAAGAAATCTGAGATTGATGCTTGGTTAAAGTCACAATGACTTCCCCTGCTTCTTGGTCAATAAATCCATGCTTTAGAGCATTGGTCATCAGTTCATTCAAAATCAAGCCGCACGGAATTGCTTTCTCTAAGCTCACAACGACCTGGGGTTCGACATCTAACCGCAAGTTGACGCTTTCAGGCTGAACGCAGTAGGTATGAAACAACTGCGATGTCAAGGTTTGGACATATTCGGATAAGTTGATGTTGGCAAAGTCTTGAGAGCGGTACAAACTATCGTGAACCAAAGCCATCGAACTAATCCGACTTTGGCTGTCCTCAAAGATCTGTTTGACTTTCGGATCGCTGATCCGCTGCGCCTGCAAATAAATCAAGCTCGAAATCACTTGCAGATTGTTTTTAACGCGGTGGTGAATTTCTTTCAGTAGCGCTTCTTTCTCGCGCAGAGAGGCTTGGATTTGCTCTTCTACAAGCTTTTGGCTGGTAATATCTTCGATCGTTCCCGTATGCCCAACCAGTTCACCGTTTGCCGAAAACATCGGCGCGGTGCGAACATAGAGCCAGCGCGTTTCGCCACGAGCCGTCGTAATGCGAAACTGCTCGCTATGCGGTCGTCCCGCTTTTGCATCTTCGATCCAGGGCGACAGGACGCGATCGCGATCGTCGGGATGCACAAAGTTGAGCCAGCGATCTCCCACACTTTCTTCTCGCGATCGCCCGATAATTTCTTCGCACCGGGAATTAATATAAGTACACCGTCCTTGCACATCACAACTGACAATTCCAAACGGCAGGCAAGTACTCAACGCCAACCACTGTTCTTCTTGATGACGCTCCGCGATCGAAGCGGAAAGCGTCTGCGGATCGAGGACGGCTTCCAACTGGTTCAGCACGGTGGAAAGCGATCGCGCAATCAGCGGTTGCATCGGTTCAGGAAGATGCTCGATCGAGCGCTGGAACGCTTGAACTTGCGCTTTGAAAATGCGAGTAGAAGCGAGTTCGGGGAGGTTCGGGTTCAGCGCCTCTTCCATAGGGGTGAATGCATAGGGGTGAATGCGTATTGGTGACTGATCGATGAATGCCAAAATCTATAGGAGACTTTACCAAAGATTTCATCTCTTATTCAGTCTGGCAGCGGATTTTCACCCAAAAAGGTGAGACGACATAAGAAATCAGCAAAGTCAGACGACGCTAATTGAGCTTTTCTCTGGAACCCTTCTAAAGACGCGATCGCTTTGCCTTTCATAAAACGACGTTCCAGTTTCCTCATCCTCCGGAGAACCGACTTAAAATTTCGGCTTTCTCTATCAAAAAAGATACGCACACGAAGCAAAGGTTGGGTATTATATTTGTAGTCGAATATTTCATGTACTAAATAAATCGTTTTAGATTCCTTTCCAATCCACTGATTCGTCTTGAGAGTTACTCCCATGAAAGCTGCATCGCTAAACGGTCGCCATCCCAAACACGCTGAGAGCATCCAGCCCGAAATCGAGCCAAAACAAGCCCCGATCGCGCAACCGCAGGCTGAACGCGTTGAACAGGATTCCACGCCCGAAAGCCCCAAATCGCCGAAGAAGCGCAAAGGCTTGAAAATTGCCTTGGCTGGAGTGGGCATAGGTGGCGCGATCGCAGCAGGCGCATTCGGTTACAACTACTGGCAGTTCTCCTCGACCCACCAATCGACTGACAATGCTACCGTTACCGGAAACGTTCACCCGATCGGTTCACGGGTTGCAGGCACAGTCAGCCAAGTTTTTGTCGATGACAATCAAGAAGTCAAAGTCGGACAGCCGCTTGTTCAACTCGACAAAAGCGATTTTCAAATCAAGCTGAGTCAGGCACAAGCCGAGCTTGAATCTGCCCGCCGCAAAGCGAATGCGGCTCAGGTCAGTATCGCGCTGTCCTCTAAAAACGCAGAAGCCGCCACCACTCAGGCGCAAGGTGGAATCGGGCAGGCACAAGCCGCGATCGCATCGGCACAAGCGGGTGTTGCCTCCGCCAAAGCGGGCGTTCCCCAGGCGCAAGCTGAACTTGCCCAAGCCAACGCCAACTTGCAGAAAACGCAAGCCGATTTCGATCGCTACCAGTCGCTCTACAATTCCGGTGCTGTTTCACAAAGCAATTTAGACTCTGCTCGGCAGGCATATGAAGTTGCAAAAGCGCAACGCGATGCCGCTTCAGAAGGCGTGCGCCAGGCACAAGCAAAAGTCACGCAGGCGCAACAAGCGGTTGCGACCGCTGAATCCGGACTCACCACTTCGCAAGGAAGCATCGAACAAGCTCAAGCAAAAGGCGTGCAAACGCAAGTTAGCCAAGCGGACTATCAAACGGCACAAGCGGCAATCAAACAGGCACAAGCCGCTTTGGAAAACGCCAAACAGCAATTAGGGTACACCTCGATCGAGGCTCCGGTGAATGGACGCGTCGGGCGCAAAAACGTGCAGGTCGGTCAGCAAGTTCAGCCGGGAACGCCGCTCCTCGCGATCGTCGATAATGAGTACTGGGTGACAGCAAACTTCAAGGAAACGCAGCTCGAAAACCTCCGTCCGGGCGAATCTGCCGAAATTAAGCTTGATTCGTTCCCGCACCATACTTTCACTGGACGAGTTGAAAGCATTTCACCCGCATCGGGCGCTCAGTTCGCCCTGTTGCCACCGGATAATGCCACTGGAAACTTCACGAAAGTGGTGCAGCGGATTCCAGTCCGAGTTGTATTCGATCAAGAGAGCATTCGCGGATTTGAGCAGGCAATCACGCCAGGAATGTCGGCAGAAGTGACGATCGCGACTGGCAAGTAAGCGCACATTCAGGATTCAGGTTCGTCCCGAATCCTGAACCTTGCTCAAAACTTTGCTGTAATTCGCTTCATCGCTTCGACCACATTTTCGCGGCTATTGAAGGCAGAAATGCGGAAATATCCTTCCCCTGCTGCCCCAAAGCCCGAACCCGGCGTACCGACGACATGACAAGCATTTAGCAGCTGATCGAAGAAATCCCAACTCGATAGGCTGTTTGGCGTTTTTACCCAAA
>DATJEM010000418.1:0-8764 GCA_035496615.1 Leptolyngbya sp. | reverse complement strand
CAGCCGTGATTGTGACGTTCGATTCGAGTTCTCCCCACCAGTAGCCTTCTGGTTTTTGCAGTGATAAAAGATACTGTTGGCTGGCTGCGATCGCGGTTTCTAATGATTGTTCGTGCATTTTCTAAGACCTCCTCACACCGAAACTTTACCAACTTCTACGGCTTTTTTGCCAGTCCGTTGGCTTTTCTGGCTGATTGCTCTTGTTCTGAGGTAAATCTTCTCGTGCATGGAGAATATCCCAAAGCTTGTAAGCCGCCGCGCCCTTGATTGCGACCACTTCGCTTTTTTCTCCGCCTGTGAGAAATATTGATCCTGAGAGTTCATCAGTTTCGGGGCTAAGTTTCCACTTTACTTTTACGATGTACTGCGTGTTCACTGTAATGTGATCGTCAACGCGAATAAATGCCATTTCTTCTCCCGTGTAATTCAAGTCTTTATGGTGATTGTGACATGACTCAAATCGTTCCTGGGCTTTCGATCGTCAGTTTATTGATTTGGATTTACTTGCTGGGGTTTCGGGGGCGGTTTTGGCGAATGGATCAGCGATTGCCAATGGGCAACTCTCAGAGCGCGTCGGTGTGTGTGGTGATTCCGGCTCGAAATGAGGCGGAATTGTTGCCAGTTACGCTGCGATCGCTGTTCACTCAAAATTATTCTGGTTCACTGAAAGTGATTTTGGTCGATGACCATAGCACGGATGGCACCGCGAAAGCTGCAAGAGAAACGGCTGAGCGTTTGGGCAAGTCCGATCAGTTAGAGATTCTTTCGGCTGAACCGTTACCGATCGGATGGACGGGAAAACTTTGGGCATTAGAGCAGGGAATTCAGCGGGGAATGGCGCTACAGCCTGATTATTTTTTGCTAACGGATGCGGATATTCAGCATGATGCAGACAATGTGCAAAATTTGGTCAGTCAAGCGATCGACGACGATCGAGAATTAGTGTCGTTGATGGTGCGGTTGCGATGTGTCAGCTTTTGGGAGAAATTGCTCATTCCCGCGTTTGTATTTTTCTTTGCGAAGCTGTATCCGTTTCGCTGGGCGAATGATCCGGCTCGATCGCTAGCAGCAGCAGCGGGCGGATGTAGTCTCATTCAACGAGACGCATTAACCCGAATCGGCGGTGTGGCAGCAATTCGACAGGCTTTGATCGATGATTGTGCTTTGGCAGATGCGATTAAATCAACTGGATCTCGACGGATTTGGCTAGGGTTGACATCGACGACGGTTAGCCTGCGTCCTTACGATTCGCTCGATACAATCTGGAGCATGGTTTCTCGTACTGCTTATACGCAGTTAAATTACTCTCCAATTCTATTAATCGGAGCGATATTTGGAATGTTTCTCGTTTATCTATTTCCGATAATCGGAATCTTGTCTGGAAGTCTAACGGGCTTATTCACTTATGTATTAATGACAGTTGCTTATTTTCCGATTGTGCGGTTTTATCGCTGCTCGTTTGGGTATGCGTTTTGTCTCCCTGCGATCGCGTTTCTTTATTTATTGATGACGATCGATTCTGCGCTCAAACACTGGCAAGGTCAGGGCGGCGCATGGAAAGGACGCACTTACGAAAATTCTTAGCTTTTCTCCATTTGCCAACTGAGAAGAATGACGGGAATTAAACCAACCAGTACGATCGCGAGTGCTGATCCAGAAGCTTCTATCAATCTTTCCTCAGAAGCAAGATCATAAACATGAGTTGCCAGTGTATCAAAGTTAAATGGGCGAACAATTAAGGTTGCTGATAGTTCTCTCATCACATCCACAAACACCAAAATCGCAGCGGCTAAAATGCCTTTCCACAGTAGCGGAATGTGAATCCGCAATAAGGTTGCTGTTGCCCCAAATCCTAAACTGCGGGAAGCATCATCAAGGCTAGGTTTGATGTTTATCAAGCTTGAATTAATGCGACTGAGAGACAAAGCAAGAAATCGAACTACATACGCAAAAATCAGCGCGAAGATTGTTCCACTCAACAACGATCCGGTAGACAAATTAAAGGTCGATCGCATCCACTGATCGATCGCATTATCCAACCATCCAAACGGGACTAAGATGCCAACTGCAATTACTGAACCGGGTATGGCATATCCCATTGACGCAATAGAGGTTGCAACTCGCAGGGTGAACGATCGATTCAACCGCAAGCCATACGCCAAGATCATGCCAAGGACGATCGCGCTTCCTGCTGCCAATCCTGACACAATCAAACTATGACTTGCAAAGTTCCAAAAGCGTCCATCGAATGCTTGATCCCAATGGCTCAACGTCATTTTGAGCAACAGTCCTCCAGGCACAAGGAAGCCTAACAACACTGGAACAATGCAAAAAGTAAAAGCAGCGATCGCGCGAATTCCGCGAAGCTGATATCTTTCAAAAGCCTGCGATCGACTCGGCTGATCGTACTTTCTGCGTCCTCGTGAGAACTGTTCGATCAAAATCAAAGCAAAAATGAAAATCAATAGAAGTGCAGATAACTGAGTTGCTGCAGGTCTTTCTCCTGATCCAAACCAAGCGTGATAGATTCCCGTTGTAAACGTCTCGACTCCAAAAAATTGCACCGTTGCATAGTCATTCAATGTTTCCATCAGCGCGAGAGATACTCCTGCCCCGATCGCGGGACGCGCCAGCGGTAACGCCACTTTTCTAAAACTCTGCCAGGGACTACAGCCCAAACTGCGGCTTGCTTCAAGTGTGCAAACAGACTGAGACAAGAACGCCGATCGAGCCAACAAATAAACATAGGGATACAGCACTAAGATCAACATTAATGCTGCACCCCAAAGCGATCGTACATCTGGAAACCAATCGTTTTGTGAGGTGTTCCAACCCAAGGTCGATTGCAAGCTCGTTTGCACAATGCCATAGACATCAAGCGAATTGCGATAAAGATACGCCAAGATGTAAGCAGGAGCAGCTAATGGGAGTAACAATGCCCAAGTCAAACTTCGACTTGCTGGAAAGCGGCACAGAGTGACTAACCAAGCGGTTCCGGTTCCAATGACTGCAACGCCGATCGCAACCAAACCCATTAATAGAAGTGAATTTGTGATGTAAGTTGCTAAGACCGTTTCGGCGAGATGCTGCCAGGTCGATCGCGCATCCACAAACAATCCGCTTAATACAGTGACGATCGGGAATGAGATTAGCCCTGCGATCGCAATCACCACGATCGTCCATCCGCTTCGTCTCGCTGCTTTTTGTCGTGATACCCACATACACTTTCAACAAATCCGCCAGAACTACTTTACTGTGGTTCTAAAATCGTTGATGATAAATCTCAATAAGCTGAAATAATATAGCAATCCCAAATGATTTGTGGAGTGCATCTTGCCTACACGGGCTTCCAGCCTGTTCCACATTTACAACTGAGATAGGATTGCTATATCAAGATGCTCGAATCGATCATTCTGCAACTAGAGAACGTTTCAAAACAGTTTTCTGACATCCCTGCTGTTGATGCGGTATCGCTAAAATTGCGCCGGGGAGAGCTACTTAGCCTTCTAGGTTCCTCTGGTTGTGGAAAAACAACGTTATTGCGGCTAATTGCAGGATTTGAACGACCGCAATGGGGCAGAATCAAGCTTGCAGGTCAACAAGTCGCAGGTGTCGATCGATGGTTGCCTCCAGAACAACGCGATATTGGCATGGTGTTTCAGGACTATGCCCTGTTTCCGCATTTAACTGTTGCCGAAAATGTGGGGTTTGGGTTAAAAAAGTCGCAGCGGAAACAATCGAGCTATTCTACCCGACAAGCGAGCAAGCTGATTGCAGAGGCGATCGCACAGGTTGGACTCTCCGGTTTAGAAAAGCGCTATCCGCATGAGCTATCGGGTGGACAGCAGCAAAGAGTTGCACTTGCAAGAGCATTGGCTCCTCAGCCTCAATTAATTCTGCTGGATGAGCCTTTGAGTCACTTAGATATGCAAGTACGATCGCATCTGCGCCAAGAGATTCGGACGGTCATCAAGAACACCGGAACAACCGCAGTTTTTGTTACGCATGATCAAGAAGAAGCTTTGTCGATCTCCGATCGCGTTGCTGTGATGCACCACGGCAAACTCGAACAGTTAGCAACTCCTGAGATGCTTTATGCGGAACCTGCAACGCGATATGTGGCTGAATTCGTCACACAGGCAAATTTTTTGCCCACAACTTACAACGGGAAAGGCTGGAAAACGGCGATCGGAACATTGATTCTCAATCACATTCCTGATCCATTTTTGGACTGTGCAGAACTGATGATTCGACAGCAAGATATTAAGCTAGAGCCAAACGCTAGCGGATCAGTTGTCGTTGTCGATCGACAGTTTCTCGGACGAGAATATCGCTATTGTATTCGGACAAATTCGGGCGATCGACTCCAAGTGTTGAGCGCGATCAGACCTGTGTTAGAGATTGGAGCGCGCGTAAAAATCAGAGTGAATTTATCGAGGGTTCGAGTTTTCTTCAACGATTGAGCAACTTGCCTAAGTTAAAGTTTTTTTGCCACTGTTGCTGTTGCTGCGGGGTCAAAATTTGAGTGACATCGTTACTATAATTTGTCACAGGCTGCGACAGGGTTGTATCTAAGCGCCCTTTTTGTAGCTCCGATTGTAGCTGTTCTACCAGGTTTGGATTCTCTTTGAATTGCTTCACCAATTCGCTTTGTAGGGTTTTTCGCGCGTTTTGGATCTCAGCATTTTGTTCAGCCGTGAGCTGAATTCCTTTGAACTCATCCGAAAGTGAGGTTGATTGTTGGGTTACTTTGCCTGTAATCGCTTCACGCAACGCATCTACGGCAGCCTGTTTCAAACGATCGCGCTGTTCAGTGGCTTTTCGCTGAATGAAACCTTCGACTGCATTCTTCGAGTCTTGTACTGCTGAATCTGCCTTGTTGGACAATTGATCTAACAGTTTAGCTGCGTTAGATTGCTCTAGTTGCTTCTCGACTTCTTGCGATCGACTTTGCTGAGGCGTTTCTTGCCGAGGTGCTTGCTGAATCGGCTTGATTGTCGCAACAGGCTGATTCATCGGCTGAGTTTGCACAAGTGGAGCCTCAAACAGTTCCATGCCTCGCGGCGATTGTGACAGTGCAACTGCCGCGCCAACTATCCCTGACACTAACAATGCTAACGAAATCAACACCCTGCCTTTATTCGGTTCCATCGCCCTTGCCTAACTCGCTATCATCAGGATTCACTTCGATCGTGTTCCTTTCCCAAAATGGTAGCAAAATCTTTACCAGGGTAGCTTTGCGCCATCCCAGGAAAAAAAGTCACCACTATCATTCGCTGCGAGGTGATCAATGACGGCTAATAGTTGTTGAACCGTTCTTTCTACAGAAAACAATTTCTCTGCCGGAACATTTCGCTGAAACGGTTTGGAAAGTCTAGTATCGGTTGTACCGGGATGCAATGTCACCACGATCGTACCGGGACAAGTACGCTTGAATTCGATCGCAGTAGTTCGCATCAACATATTTAAGGCAGCTTTAGAGGCGCGATACCCATACCAACCACCGAGTTGATTGTCTCCGATACTGCCAACCTTGGCGGAAATGGTTGCGAAAATTGCGCGATCGCGATGTTTTAGCAAGGGCTGAACGTGCTTTGCGAGCAATGCGGCGGAAACACTATTGATCTGAAAGTATTTCAAAAGCTGATCTGCATTCAAATGACGCAAGCTTTTTTCTGGTTGCATTGTTTGATCATGCAGCATCCCTACACAGTTGATTACGTAATGTAGTTTAGAAGTTTCAAATCTAATTTTGGCGATCGCTTGTTCGATTTCATCCTCATGGGTGAGATCAAGCGGCAATCGCGTTAGATGAGGATGCTCAAGTTTGAATAGTTCACAGTCTGCATTTCGGTAAGTGGCATAGATACGATCGACTCTTTGAGGATCAAGAAATTGCCGCACAAATTCTAGCCCAATCCCTTGACTGGCTCCTACAATGAGCGCCGTTGTTGTCATGCCAATTTTCCACCTAGCAAAAGTGTTCTAAGTGTATCATCGGAATTCGGAGTCACCCTTACCAGCCATCCGACTCTTCGCCTTGCCATACTTCTAAGTCGAGTTCGTCTAAGTAGGTCAGTGCCGCTTGAATATGGGCGTGACTGCCCTTGAGATCCAAATCAAACCAGCCATCCCCATTCGCGTTTGCGCCCAAAACTGCCGCAATGATATTCACGGTGAGCGCGTAGTGCGAAATCAAGTGAGAAATCACAGGTTCTTGGTGATAGTGCTTCGGAACGCGGATACGAATGCGTTGTTCGGCGGTGCGATCGTTCGGGATGACGGTAGGCGTTTGCATGATCATTTTTTCCTGTTTGAACTAATGTACGGTTATCCAATCGGGTTTGCGTAAATTAATTCTATCAGACCGTCTGCCAAAAAATAACCGAGCTGCGATACCAAAATTTCATCCAGTAAAAAGCAAATGCCTGCAACAAAAGCTCAGGTTGTCTGCGTCGCAAAACGTATCTGTGTTGTTAAGAAATCAAAAGTTTCGTAAATGAAATACTGAATTTAATTAACAGTAAGCCTTCTCGATCGAAAGTATTTCGCGATAAACTGAGATCTCTCTAAATGCAGATCTGACATTTTCCTTAAGAGCTTGGGGGTATTTCGGAAGTATGTTAGAGAATTTCAAGAGAACGAGAGATACCTACATCGTCTCTTTAGCCAATACTCTCTCCGCCATTGAATAGGGTAATGATAATGACTAGATACGGACTGCCTGTGAAGCAAGGCTTGTATGATCCGCAGTTCGAGCATGATGCTTGTGGGGTCGGGTTTATTGTGCAGATGAAAGGAAAAGCATCTCACACGATCGTGCAGCAAGCATTGACAATTTTGGCGAATTTGGAGCATCGGGGTGCGTGTGGCGCGGAAACGAATACAGGAGACGGTGCAGGCATTTTGATGCAGGTTTCGCATCGGTTTTTTCAGAAAGCTGCCTCTGGGTTAAACATTGCTTTACCCGATGCGGGACAGTATGGGATCGGGATGATTTATTCGTCGCCCGATCGTACCGCTCGCGAACAAGGTAGACAAGCGTTTGAGCAACTGGTTTCCGAAGAAGGGCTAACGGTTCTAGGCTGGCGAGATGTGCCGACGAACAATGCAACTTTGGGCGAAACGGCAAAGTCGAGCGAACCGTTTATGCAGCAAGTGATCATCAGTCGGTCTGCTGATCTGGCGGATGATCTGGCATTTGAGCGCAAGCTGTATGTGATTCGCAAGCGATCGCACAGCATCATTCGGACTTCTGGAGTGGATCAGTATTGGTATCCTGCCAGCATTTCCTGTCGCACTATTGTCTACAAAGGAATGTTAATGCCGCTGCAAGTTGGAGAATACTACTCTGATTTGAGCGATCCTGATCTTGAAAGCGCTTTAGGTTTGGTGCATTCTCGCTTCAGTACGAATACGTTTCCAAGCTGGGAACGATCGCACCCCTACCGCTACATTGCTCACAATGGCGAAATCAACACGCTGCGCGGCAACATCAATTGGATGAATGCTCGACAAGCGCTGTTTGAATCTGATTTATTCGGTGATGATTTAAAAAAAGCTCAACCTGTTATCAATATTGATGGCAGCGATTCCACCATTTTTGACAATGCTTTAGAACTGTTGACTTTATCGGGTCGATCGCTGCCGCATGCGGTGATGATGATGATCCCCGAACCCTGGACAGCGCACGAATCCATGAGCGCTGAACGCAAAGCATTTTATAAGTATCATTCGTGTTTGATGGAACCGTGGGATGGTCCGGCATCGATCGCGTTTACCGATGGCACAATGATGGGTGCGGTTCTCGATCGAAATGGTTTGCGTCCGTCGCGCTACTACGTCACGAAAGATGATTTTGTGATCATGGCATCGGAAGCGGGTGTGTTACCTGTTCCCCCTGAAAACGTTGTTCACAAAGGGCGTTTGGAACCGGGGCGGATGTTCTTGGTCGATATGAAACAAGGACGGATTATTTCCGACGAAGAGATCAAGCAAGACATTACCTCGGCTGAACCCTATCAGGAATGGCTTGATCAGAATATGGTGAGCTTTGCTGATCTCAAAGATGCGCCAGCACTCCCCCCAACTGATCCCAACACAGTGCTTCAACGTCAATTAGCGTTTGGCTATACGTTTGAAGAGTTGCGGCTGTTGCTGACTCCGATGGCGCGAGATGGCGTAGAAGCGACGGGAGCAATGGGAGCCGATACTCCGTTGGCAGTGCTTTCCAATCGCCCAAAGCTACTTTATGACTACTTCAAACAGCTATTTGCTCAGGTGACAAATCCGCCGATCGATTCAATTCGCGAAGAGATCATTACTTCGGCAGAAACGACGATCGGATCAGAGCGGAATTTGCTCAAACCAGAACCCGAAAGCTGTCATTTGATCGAGCTAAAAACGCCAATTCTCAGCAATGAAGAGCTAGCAAAACTCAAGCATATCAATGAGCAAGGCTTCAAATCGATCGAACTTGCGATCGTGTTTGATCCAAAATCGGGTGTCACAGGCTTAGAACACTCGATTGTTAGTCTCTGTGAACAAGCCGATCAAGCGATCGCATCGGGGGTGAACATTCTGATTCTGAGCGATCGCAGCATCAATGCTCAAAAAGCTCCGATTCCGGCACTTCTAGCAGTCTCAGGATTGCATCATCATTTGATCCGAGCAGGCACAAGAACAAAAGTTGGCTTAGTTCTCGAATCTGGCGAACCGCGTGAAGTGCATCACTTTGCTATGCTGATCGGCTATGGTTGCGGCG
>DATJEM010000417.1:0-6148 GCA_035496615.1 Leptolyngbya sp. | reverse complement strand
AAAGGCGGAATTTTGGGTGACGGGCTTAACTCATTGTTGGCATCGGCTTGTGGTAGTTTTCCGGTTGTGACGCTGGCACAAAACAACGGCATTATTCAACTAACAGGCGTGGGCAGTCGCTACGTCGGCTACTACGTCGGGGCAGTGCTGGCGTTTTTCGGGCTGTTTCCGATCGTCGGCGGCATTCTCAGATGTATTCCGCTTCCTGTGTTTGGCGGAGCGGTGATGCTGATGTTTGGGACAGTCGCAGTGGCAGGATTTAATATTCTCAAGGGCGTTGAAATGACTAATCGATCGCTGGTGATTCTGGCGGTTTCACTTGCGGGTGGATTGGGTGTTACTTTCGTTCCGGAAGCCGTAGAACAGTTTCCTGGCTTCTTTCGCAGCATTTTGGAATCCGGGATTGCTACCGGATCGCTTCTGGCACTGATTCTGAATCAGATCTTGCCAAGATCAGCGCAAGATCACGCCACAGAGCGGGCACTAGAAAATGCTCCGATCACGCCCCATCATTAAAAAGTTCGTCCGGTGTTCTGGATCGGTTCACCAGATATTTTTCGCTGAATTAACCAGGAGAAAACTGACTGTATGTGCAAATTGTTCGATCGTCAATTGAGCGCGATTGTCTTGTGGCTACTGTTGAGCCTGAGTGTTTTCTTTGGATTGCCCGATCGTGCGGAAGCTTCATCAAAAGTGGCAAAAGCGATCGCGTTTGATCCGAGCGCAACGGCGGTGAATGTTGCAGTGATTTACGAAACCACGCCCACCACCCAAAAGACCACGCTTAAATCTTTGAAGTCAATGAAGGCATATAAAAAAGTGCCTGGCTTCCGGAGTTCGGCGCTGCTCCAAAGCGAGGACGGAATCCGCGTGATTTCGTTGTCTCAATGGCAAGATATCGCCAGTTACCAAGCTTTTACTGCCGTTCCGGCAGAACCCGAAAAAGAGAGCGAAAAAGCAGCCGCGATCGCACCTCTAAGAACGGTTGTCTTTGAAATTGGCAAAGCTCAAACTGCCCGCGAAGGCGTGATTCCAATGGTTAAAGGCAAAGACGCGATCGTCGAATTTAGCGAATTCAAATTAAAAAGCGCAGACGATCGAGCGAAAGTGATTGAAAATGCCGAAAAATTAATTCCAGCAACGTTGCTTAAGCAGCCGATGCCTCAATCTGTGATCTTACTGAACAGTATGGACAGTACCGATGTGGCACTATTGGCAAACTGGAATTGTACCGCTGACTTCGCAGAAGGCGAAAAGCCGCCTGAAATTGATGCCTTAGAGACTGAAGTAGCTGAACTGGTTGATGTCGATCAGCGGCTTTACAGTGTCGTCAGTATCCTACCTGCGGAAATGAAAAAGCCGAGCAAAGAAAAAGAATCAGAAGACTCTTAGATTTGCGCGATCGGTGCAAGTCGATCGACCTTGACTCCCAACTTGTTTTTCTCTGTACATCACACTGACCTATGACTGTAAGCCTGCCCGAAAAAGAATCCTTCAGTTTGAGTGCGTTTTTAATCAGCGATGCGCCTGCCCGATTCTTATTGAGTTGGGTAGCTGGTTTTGTCGATACGACTGCATTTATTATCTTGTTTGGCATTTTTACCGCTCACGTCACTGGAAACATCGCGTTAGCGGGTTCAGCGTTTGCGGGTTCTGATCCACAAACGACCCTGTTGCGCCTGTCGATGTTGCCGATATTTATGCTTGCGGTGGTGTCAACCTCGCTGTTAGCTCGATTCTCGCGTAAGCGAGGCTGGGCAGTGTTGCCTGTGTTGTTGAGCGCAGAAGCAGTGGCGCTGGGTCTGTTTATGACAGTGGGACTGCAATTTTCGGCGACTTTGCTGATTGATGTGCAAAACGAGTTGATTTTTCCGATCGCGGCGACTGGGGTTGTGGCAATGGGCATTCAAAACGCCTTGATGAAAGAAGCCGCGTCCTCGTTCACTGGGTATTTTCCCACCACGGTGATGACCGGAAACTTTACGCAGTTCACGATCGATATTGTCCAATTTTGCAGTGCCAAGCTTTCAAAGCAGTCAGAAGAAACCAAGATGGAAGCCGCAGAAGCCGTGGTGAAGATTAAGCGCACGTCTCCGTTACTAATTGGATTCTTTTTGGGTGGAACGGGTGCAGCGTACTTTGTGCCATCTGCCGAGTTCTGGGGTTTGTCGGTGCCGCTTCTAATCATCTGTCTGTTAGCGGTTGCT
Source organism: Leptolyngbya sp. (assembly GCA_035496615.1). Classification (GTDB taxonomy): domain Bacteria; phylum Cyanobacteriota; class Cyanobacteriia; order Leptolyngbyales; family Leptolyngbyaceae; genus Leptolyngbya. The sequence goes on along the minus strand of DATJEM010000417.1, from coordinate 3,941 downwards.
GCCTATATCCAATCTGGATCAAAGGCTTGATGTTGAAACCAATGAGGTCAATGATGAAACGAATTCTATTCGCCGTGTTTGCTGGTCTGATGATGTTACAAATCGCGATCGTGCCCGCTGTTCAGGCTTTACCCTTTTTTACTGCGGCAGAAACCCCGACTACCGCCGATCCTTTTGCAGAGTTGAAGGCGAAAGTTTTGCCGGAACTAGAGGCGATTTTGACTCCGGAGCAGTGGACGCAGTTTGAAGCAGAAATTGAAAGTGGAACAGGCGTGAAAAAAGCCCTGAAAAAGGTGACGCTCACGCCAGAGGAAAAAGGCAAGATCGGGATGCTAATGAAGTCGGTACCCAAAGAGTACTTTACGTCTTTGACTCCAATGCAGAAGCGGGAACTGTTTATGCAGAAGAAAGATTATTTTATAGAGCAGGGTAAAGCAAAAGCCGCTGCCGCGATCAAAACCGTCCAAGATGCGATGACTTCCGCCGCAGAATAGGTCGATCGAACTCAACATTCATCTAAATTCCAGCCTTTCGTATTACTAGAGGGCTGGATTTTTGAATGACATAAATTCTACAAACTGTGAATTTGCTTAAAGTTTTACCGAGATTTCTACACCTCTCTATGCAAATTTAATATTTTGTGCGGATTTATGCCATTAAAGTTTATGAAGTTAGACAACCGCTTTTCGTAAAGAAATATAAATGAAACGATGATCACAGCCTCACAGCCCTAATTTTTCGTCAACAGAATCGTCTTCTTTACATTTCTTAAAATTGATAGTCACGATCGTGTTTCTAACTACAAACTTTACCTGAAATCGTCGATAAATTTAGAAATATATAGGCACAAAAGTTCATATGCGACCCCTAGAAAAATGAAGATAAATGTTCATAAGATAGAGACAGATAAATAACGGGTTTCCGAAGTTTATCGATTCTTACTTTTGTTGTTTTTAGCAATTATCAAACCCATGACCACAACCTTACAAAGACGCGAAAGCGGCAATTTGTGGGAGCGCTTCTGTAACTGGGTCACCTCCACCGACAACCGCATTTATGTGGGCTGGTTCGTCGTGTTGATGATCCCGACACTGCTCTCCGCAACGATCTGCTTCATCGTTGCCTTCGTCGCAGCACCTCCCGTTGATATTGACGGCATCCGTGAGCCTGTTGCAGGTTCCTTGATGTACGGGAACAACATCATGTCCGGTGCAGTTGTGCCTTCCTCGAACGCGATCGGCTTGCACTTCTACCCGATTTGGGAAGCGGCATCACTTGATGAATGGCTGTACAACGGTGGCCCTTACCAACTTGTTGTATTCCACTTCTTGATCGGCGTATTTGCTTACCTCGGTCGTCAGTGGGAACTGTCCTATCGTCTCGGAATGCGTCCGTGGATCTGTGTTGCTTACAGCGCTCCGGTGTCTGCTGCAACCGCAGTGTTCTTGATCTACCCGTTGGGTCAAGGTTCATTCTCCGACGGTATGCCCCTGGGTATTTCCGGTACGTTCAACTTCATGATTGTGTTCCAAGCGGAACATAACATCTTGATGCACCCGTTCCATATGCTGGGCGTTGCAGGTGTCTTCGGTGGCGCACTATTCTCGGCAATGCACGGTTCTTTGGTGACTTCTTCCTTGGTGCGTGAAACCACCGAAACCGAAAGCCTTAACTATGGCTACAAGTTCGGACAAGAAGAAGAAACCTACAACATTGTGGCTGCACACGGCTACTTTGGTCGGTTGATCTTCCAATACGCTTCGTTCAACAACTCTCGCGCATTGCACTTCTTATTGGGTGCATGGCCGGTCGTCGGCATCTGGTTCACCGCACTGGGTGTGTCCACAATGGCGTTTAACCTGAACGGGTTCAACTTCAACCAATCGATCTTGGATTCTCAAGGTCGTGTGGTGAACACATGGTCTGACATGATCAACCGCGCGAACCTCGGTATGGAAGTGATGCACGAGCGCAACGCTCACAACTTCCCGCTTGATTTGGCAGCGGTTGGCAATGAAGTGCCTGTGGCGATTCAAGCTCCCGCAATCAACGGTTAATCGAGTCAGAGTGGGAGACTACTCCTGAAGAATTTCCCGCACTACGACTCTAGATTCAAACAAATCCCTCGGCTCCGGCTGGGGGATTTTGCTTTGACTTATCTGTCGAAAATCTACCCGTTAAAGACCTACTCGCTAAGAAAGGGATGGAGCGAATTTTTTGTTGCTGTGTGCCAGGTTTGCAGGGCGATGCGATGGATCTCTCGCCAGGGTAAATGAGTTTCCCGCGCAATTCGGGCGCAGTCCTCGTATTCGGGCTGAACATTGACGATCGTGCCGTTTCGAGAAGCCACTTTCACCTGGATAGAGCCAAATTCGGTTTCGACTTGATCAAACGTACGATCGAGAACTGTTCGCTGCTGTACTGTCTGTCGAATTCCTAATGTGCTAGTTTCGCGGAATAAAGTCATTTCGCAATCTGCTACTTTTTCAGGCACGCAGATAGTCGTAATTAAGATACCTGGACGAGATTTTTTCATTCCGATCGGTTGTGTGAATACATCCAGCGCACCGGACTCGAATAAAGCATCGAACAGATAACCGATCGCTTGAGGATTGAGATCATCGACCTGAGTTTCTAGAACAGCAACCGTTTCAGGCGTTGATAATTTGGATTGCGTATTGGCTGCGGTCGTTCCGATCCAAATCCGCAGGATATTAGGAATTGGGAGATCGATCGATCCTGCTCCTAATCCCGTTTGCTGCAAGCTCATTTTTGGAGGGGTGTTGAATTCTGCGGCTAACGTTGTTGCGATCGCGGCTCCGGTTGGCGTGACTAATTCCCGCTCAATGCCGTTGCTATAGATCGGAACCTGTTTGAGTTCAAAGAGTTTCAGCACCGCAGGAACAGGAACAGGCAATCGCCCGTGTGCTGCCCAAACAGTTCCACCTCCGGTTGGCAGTGCAGAACAAACAATCCGATCAACCTTCAACCAATCTAGCCCTAGACAGGTTCCAACAATATCGACGATCGCATCGATCGCGCCAACTTCGTGAAAATGTACCTGTTCGGGCGCAATTCCGTGGACTGCTCCTTCTGCGATCGCCAACTGTCGAAATACCGCCAAACTCCAAGTTTCTGCTCGTGGTGGTAAGTTTGCACCGTAAATCATTTTCTCGATTTCGGGTAAGTGCCGTAATGTGTCGTGTTCGTGGTGAACGTCGCCGTGTTTGTGGTGAATGTCGTCGTGTTTGTGGTGAATGTCGCCGTGCGAAGCATGAGCGGATTTCAGCCTGACATGAACCTTTGTCGCTCGTTGCCCATTGCGATGAACTATTTCTGCATCAAGTTCATATTCTTCAGAAATTCCTAAGCGATCGAGGTTCTCTGTCAGATACGCTAAAGGAACCCCCAAATCGACCAGCGCCCCCAAACACATATCTCCAGCAATTCCGGTCGGACAATCCAAGTAAGCAACCTTGCTCATCACAGTTCAAAAAGGGTAAATACCTCTTCACAATACACCCGCATTTCACTATGGCAACTGTCTACAAACTTCATCCTGAAAATCCTCAAACTCGCAGCATTGATCAAATCGTTGCGGCATTGCGAAACGGAGCCGTAATGCTCTATCCCACCGATACGGTTTACGCGATCGGCTGCGACCTCAACTCTAAAACCGCCGTTCAGCGCGTCCGCCAACTCAAACAAATGGCAAATGATAAGCCGCTGACTTTTCTATGCTCATCTTTGTCTGACATTGCTCAGTATGCAGTTGTCACCGATCGTGCCTATCGAATTATGCGAAGTTTGATTCCAGGAAGCTACACTTTTCTATTACCTGCGACCAAACTTGTGCCGAAATTGGTGATGAATCCGAAGCGCAAAACGACCGGAATTCGAGTTCCAGATCATGCCGTCTGTCAGGCATTATTAAAAGCGAT
>DATJEM010000416.1:0-4193 GCA_035496615.1 Leptolyngbya sp. | reverse complement strand
CGGGCAAGAAGTGTTGGGAGTTTTGGGTGAGCCGTTTTTGTGTGAGGGACAGCCCGAAATTACTCAATATGGCGGCTGGCGAGCTTACGTCGGGAGTCAATAAATGACAGATATCAATAAATGACAGATAACTGTATTGAGTTGTCAGCAGTTTGGATCGTGTAGTCCCGTTGGCGCGATCAGTGCGTGACATCGCTTTATTACTTGAGGAGATTGCGATCGCCGATCGGTATTTGCTCAGGGAGCCAATCCAGAGGGGCTTGCTGCTGTTGAACAGGTTGCCCCAGCGCTGGGCGTAACTCGACCCCAGGATTTTGATCCAGCAACGCGCGATCGACGGTTAGCGGAGGCATTGATGCCGGGACACTGGTAGTTACAGGCGCAGCGATTTCGGCAGTGGTTTCGCGATCGCCTGCGTGAAGTGTCTCAGGAAGTTGATGTGATTCTGGCTCCGACGACTCCTTGCGTTGCGCCTCGGATTGGACAACAGATGAGACGCTATGGTCAAAAAATGCTGGTACGCCCGAATTTGGGGATGTTTCCGCAACCGTTATCGTTTGTGGGATTGCCGACGATTTCGGTTCCGCTTGTGCGATCGGGGTTGCCGATCGGGGTTCAAGTCATCGCGGCTCCGTATCGAGAAGCACTCGTGCTAAGAGTGGCAGCGGAGTTGGAGGCGCAGGGAGTCGTTGCGGCAACGGTTGTTGATCGCTGAATCGATCGCGTCGGATGTTAACTCTTTCAACAATGTTGAGTAAAGAAATTCGCAACCAGGTATCTATTAATTTGGTAATTGTTTCAAATTAGCTAAATTTAGGAGAAACCCCTTGCTTTACTCAACATTGCTTACGATTACTCCCCGCACAGTCGAATGGTCGCCAACGGTCGGCTTGACGATGACGCTGTGCTGCTTGTTTGCGGTCGCGATCGGACGGTTTGCAATCAAAAATCGCGGAGTTGGACCAAAACTACCGATCGAGTCGCCTGCTTTGTTTGAAGGCTTCGGGATTCCCGAACTTTTAGGAACGATGAGCTTAGGTCATGTGATCGGTGCCGGAGTGATTCTTGGACTCAGTAACGCAGGCGTGTTGTAGAAAGGGATGGGGGTGCAATCAATCAGAACAAGCATGGGTTGTTTTCAAGTTCTAGCTGCATCCCCTTTCAGTCATAGCGAGCCAACTCTTGAGACAGAGGAAGAACTAGGATAGTTTGTTATTCTGGCTTTATTGTCTTAATTCTGCTGCCCCTATGTTGCTCAATCCAAATCAGCGCGAAAAGTTAGATGCGACGAACGATAGTTTATTTTATGAGCAGCCGCGTTTTGTCACGCATGTCGATGAAGGCTTTATTCAGCAACTTACGGATTTGTACCGCGATCGCTTAAAGCCCAATTCGCGCATCTTTGACATGATGAGTAGTTGGGTGTCGCATTTGCCCGATGAGGTGCAGTTTGAACAGATTGAAGGGCATGGATTGAATGAGGCAGAACTCGCACGAAATCCTCGATTTGATCACTACTTTGTGCAAAACCTGAACTTAGAGCCAAAGTTGCCGCTTCCCGATCAATCGTTTGATGCAGTTCTCAACACGGTTTCAGTTCAGTATATTCAGTACCCCGAAGCAATTTTTACAGAGATTCATCGAATTCTAAAGCCCGGTGGAATTGCCATTATTAGCTTCTCGAATCGGATGTTTTATCAAAAAGCGATCGCAGCTTGGCGCGAAGGCAGTGAAAGCGATCGCGTTGAGCTAGTCAAAAATTACTTTCAAGCTGTCCCCGGATTTTCAGAGCCAGAAGCGATCATCAAACAGTCTCAGATGCCTCCAGTGTTTCAACTGTTTGGTATGTCGGGCGGCGATCCGTTTTATGCAGTGATAGCATCTCGGATGGATTAGGAGTCGATCGCGTTGAGTAAATCAACTGCGGTTTCACACAGTTGAGCATGAATCTGTCCATTGCTTGCCAAAATGCCGCCCCATTGATTCACATCTTCGCGATTGTATTGCACCGGAGATTGATCAAAGTAGGTAAACTGTCCGCCGGCTTCGGTCAAAATTAGCTCAGGAGCCGCGAAGTCCCAGTCTTTCGCCGCAGATTTGCCAGAGAGCGAAAGATAAAGGTCGGCTTGTTGTTCGACAATCGCCGCAATTTTACAGCCAACACTGCCGATCTGACGCTGCTGTTGGACGGGGAACTGATTCATCAATTGATTGAATCGAGCATCGCGATGACTGCGGCTTGCAAGAACAGTTAAATCCGATAGTTTAGCTTTGTTGGAGACTTGGAGGCGGTGTCGATCGCCGTTCTGAGTTTCGACCCAGGTTCCACCCTGTAAAGTGGCAGAATAAAGCTTACCCAAAGCGGGACAGGCAACGATCGCAACGATCGGGCGACCCTGATAGGTAAGCGCAATGTGCATTGCATACTCGCCAGTGCGATTGATAAAGTCTTTTGTCCCATCTAGCGGATCAATGATCCAGACCCAGGGGCGATTTAATCGACGTTCAGGCGGCTGAGTTTGATAGGTTTCTTCGCTCAGGTAAGCAAAAGTTTCTGGATCAAAGACCGATTGTAGTTTTTCTAAGATATAGGAGTTTGCCGCAATGTCCGCCGAAGTGACAGGGCTGTCGCCGGATTGCTCAACTTCAAAATTCTGGGACTGTTCTAGGAGAATTTTTGCTGCACCCCAACCAATCGATCGGGCAATGGCACAAATGCCTTCAAAGTTCATTGCTACGCTCCACGATCGTTCTAACAGCTTCACTATTATATGGGGGGTTGTTTCATCCACTCGCGTGTGCCAAAGAATTGACAAGACCGTGCGGCAACTTTGGCGGCGTTGTCGAGTGCGCTTGCAAAAGATTGCTCTAATATAGATTGCTCTAATATCTCTAATATATAGTGGCAAAATGCGCCGTGGAAGATATCACCCGCACCGAGCGTATCAATCACCGAAACTTGCGGAACATCAATCTTAAGGGTTGACAGTTCAATCGGGTGCTTTCCCTGAGTGATCGCAATGTTTGAAATTCCAAACGATCGGAGATAGTCGAACACAGTTTGCTTAGTGGGTGGATGAAAGTTCGCCGAACAAATGGCGTAGTCTACCCACGGAAAAAGTGTGTCAAATCCAGGCTTCCAACTTCCCGCATCAATCACCACAGGAATGTTGCGATCGCTTGCCCATTTCGCGATCGTGGCTCCGATTTGCATCTGATGTCCATCGATTAACACAATGTCCACATCATTGAGAATGCTGGGTGAAATGCAATCCGGAGAAAGCTGCGATCGCACTGCATTGAGTGAAACAACCGCCCGATCGCCCGTTGATTTTGTCACGACGATCGAGGAAATCGGCGGTGATTCCGTTTTTGAACTGTCGAGATCAACAACGCGAACCCCCCAGTTTTGTAGATCTGTTTGAATCAAATGACAAATCGGATGAGACCCGATCGCGCCGAGCAAAGTAGCAGAACCTCCCAAATGCTGAAATGCGATCGCAGCATTGGTTGCGGGACCTCCCGCCGCGATCGTCGTTGCTTGTGCCACAATCTTTTGGTTTGAGCTTGGGGGCGCATCTGCGAGATAAATTAAATCCAATGTCACCAAGCCCACAAATAACCCATGTTTTGCCATAATCTTTTACATGAGCGCAACACTATACATTGTGGGCACACCCCTCGGCAATTTGGAAGATATGACCTATCGAGCAGTGCGAATTCTGCAAACGGTGGACTTGATCGCCGCAGAAGACACCCGCCATACGGGGAAGCTATTGCAGCACTTTCAAGTCAAAACGCCACAGATTAGCTATCACGATCACAATCGCCAAACTCGCACAGCAGAACTGATCGATCGCTTACAGCAAGGAACCTCGATCGCGCTTGTCACCGATGCCGGAATGCCCGGAATTTCTGATCCAGGGTACGAACTAGTCAGAGCCTGCACCGAAGTCGGCATTCCCATTGTTCCAATTCCGGGCGCAACGGCAGCCATGACCGCTTTAAGTGCATCAGGGCTAAGAAGCGATCGATTTGCGTTTGAGGGCTTTTTGCCTGCGAAAGAAACTGATCGCCGCGAACACCTTGAACGGTTGATTACGGATGAACGATCGCTGATCTTTTACGAAGCCCCCCATCGCATTCAAAAAACCCTTCAGGACATGGCGACGGTGTTGGGCAACGATCGCCAG
>DATJEM010000415.1:0-3585 GCA_035496615.1 Leptolyngbya sp. | reverse complement strand
GAAAACCATACAGCAAAATCGCAATTTTCTTTTCAGCGGGCGGAGTTTGATGCAGTTTGATCCATTGATTCAGCCTTCCGGTTAAGCGCTTCACTCGCTCCGGAACGAGATAGATAGTTTCTCCGACTAAGCCACCCAGCGGAATGGTATCGATCGCGCCATCTAACTCTGGCAAAGAATACAAAACAACGCTCTGCAATCCCCCAATTCCCTGCCTTGTCCAAGAATGAATATCCTGAATCAACAACGGAGCCGCCACCAGGTAAGGAACATTCTTTGCGCTCAGAATCCGTTTCGCAACTTCGATCTGTCGTCCTGCTTCCATCGATCCCGCCGGACCTCCCACCAATGGAAACCCGATCGTCGATACGATCGCATCTACTTTCACCGCTTGATCAGATAACGAAAGCGTTTCTTTTACACCAGAATGCCGCTTTTGTTGTTCATAATCCGTCGTCATCAAATCACGAACCGCAACATGACCCTCAACGCCATTGATAAAAATTGGAACCGGAATGAGATTCGCTTCCTCGAATGCCCTAATCAATTGAGAAAGATACGGCTGATTTGTAATAACGTGCTTTCGGTACAATAAAATTCCAACCGTAGGCGCAGCAGAATTAAACCGCTGACGATACCACGCTAGATAGTGCTTTGGAGATTCAAAATAACCGTCGTAGTCCGGGTGCAATAAGCCGATATTTGGAGTTTCGATCGGTGCTGCAATTTCCCCAACCGTTAGACCAAGATACTTTTGAGCGATCGTACAAAACAACGCCGCTACATTTTCTGATCCACCCGCATTCCAATATCCATAAATAATCAACCAATTCCGCAGATCTTGAACTTTCTGAACAGGCACAAATTTCAGTAATTTCGGTCCCGTTTTCAGAAAGCTAATGTAGCCCGCTAACTTATCTTCTTCCCGTCCATTACTAAATTTATCCAAAATAAATTTAACGGGCTTCGGCATGCCTTTGGGTTTATCGCCGATCGCAAACTTCCCCAACTGCGTTAAGCTCATCAATTCCAATGCAGATTCAAACACCAACCGCGTCGGAATTGCCTGCACTCGTTCCCGTAGCCAAAGCACCTGATCGTAGTCAAACAGCAGACTGGCAAAAAAAACATCCGCTTGTTTTAGAGCCATCTCAACTTCAGCGGAATTTGTGGTGAGATCGCGATCGCTAAACACCCGCACGTCTAACTCTGGACATCGTGCCTGAGCAATTTCTGCCGCCTGCCGATATAGTCCCGCATTAAACGACTCAAATCCCGCAATCAAAACAATCCGTTTCATACTAGTTAAGAAATGTGACTCATCTCTATTGTACGAATGGTTTCTCAGGAATTGTCCCAATAAAAAAGGAGGTCGAAAACCTCCCGCTAATGCTCAGAGTTAGCAAACCTAAGCCTACGCTAAACCTGTGTTTGCGCCCGGTCTACCTGTTGCCAGTTCAACCTTGACAATCTTTCCACCCATCTTTTGGATGCGTTGCTGTTCTCTAAACCAGTTCTCGTAAGGCACGAGCTTAGTGAAGAAAGTATTTTGCAGTTCGCGCTGTGTCCGGATGCGAGTTTGGCTCGGAACACAAGCGGTGATTTTGAACATTCTCATGGAAGCGCTCCTAAAGGACAAAGAAGGGTTGACGCAAAGAATGAAGTGCCTTGCAGTCTGAAATAATTAAAATCTCAAAGATGTACGATCGCTCAGATTCAGCTAAAAATAGCAATTGAACAAACCTAAAGCACGATCGCTGAAAACCTCTGTTTAAAAGGTTGGAAGCCGAGAGTCAACATTAAATCGCAAAAGCCAGACCAGCCTCAACCATCTAATCTTCACTCCAGACTTCCAAACCTGCTGACGAGAGAACGAAGAAACAGACCTCATTCTGTCATCCTTCGCTTTGGCTCTTAGCTCAAACCGGAGCTAATGTAGTCGAAGTAAACGCCCATTTCTTTACCAGCATCAGCCCCAACCAATCCAGCGGTGACTTCTTTCATCGCTTGAATCGACTGAACTGTTGCTGAGACGGGAACACCCAAGCTGTTGTAGGTTTCTTTCAATCCGTTGAGAACGCGCTCATCTAGGATCGAAGGATCTCCAGCCAGCATTGCATAGGTGGAGTAGCGGAGGTAGTAGTCCAAGTCACGGATGCAAGCAGCATAACGACGGGTCGTATACATATTGCCACCGGGACGGGTGATGTCCGAGTACAACAAGGATTTTGCGACTGCTTCTTTGACGATCGCGGCTGCATTTGCCGAAATCGCGGTGGCTGCACGAACACGCAGTTCGCCAGTTTGGAAGTAGCCTTTGAGCTTTGAAAGCGCTGAACTATCCAGGTACTTGCCCTGAACGTCAGAAGTGTTGATTACCGAGGTAATTGCGTCTTGCATGATTAAAGTTCCGTAAGTCGCGGGGTCTAAAGTTAAAACAAAACAAACATCGAAGCGCAGAAATTACTGCATTGCACCGATAACATAGTCGAAGTATGAACCAGCTTCGCTTGCGTCGTCAGAAGAGAGCAAGGAGGATGCAACGCTCTTCATTGCACGGATGCCTTCTGCAACTGCGGGAATCGGCGTTCCCAAAGAGTTGTACATTTCTCTTACGCCGACGATTCCGATTTCTTCGATCGGAGTGACATCACCAGCGACGATTCCGTAGGTTACGAGGCGCAGGTAATAGTCCAAATCACGCAGGCAGGTAGCGGTCATTTCTTCGCCGTATGCGTTTCCGCCGGGGGACACAACATCGGGGCGCTTTTGGAACAGTTGGTCGCCTGCTTGCTTGACGATGCGCTCACGCGAGTCGGTCAAGGTTTGCGCGATCCGTAGGCGGCGTTCGCCTGTGGTGACGAAGCCTTTGATCCGATCCAATTCGCCGGGGCTAAGGTAGCGTGCCTCAGCGTCAGCGTTCACGATTGACTTCGTGACAATACTCATTGATGGATTCCTCCAAGGAATTGTAACCGAGTGTGTTGAAAAACGGGAGTTCCCCAAATGGCTTTAGTGTAAGTCTTGTGCCTGGAGCCGCTTTCTCAGCTTCTCAGGATGTCTGAGGGCTGTCAAGCAGGAAATCGTCTAGAATTTGCGGTGAAGCTTGTTCGAGAAAATCTCAGCTATACAAGCGCTTTAACTTAGCAACCTTCCGAAATTATTTTGCGGCATTGTGTTCACTTTCCTAGTTAGTTTGCAACATTTTGTAATATCTTTCCTCAGATTGTCGCATCCGGTCAGGATCTCTTCCCTGAAGTAGACTAGAGGGCAGGAAAAAACGCGGTAAGATCGTTTGTCCGAAGAGTGAATTCAAAGCGCTGCATGAAGCCGTCTCTTACGCGGAAAACCTCGATCGGCGTTTGGTGTTCCTTAGTAGCACTGATCGGTATTAGCACGCTGTCTTACTCAACTCTGGCAAGATACCAAGAGGCAAGACGGTGGGAAACTCATACGCGAGAGGTTTTGCTATCCACAGAATTGCTGCTGTCACAGTTGAAAGATACAGAAGTGGGACAGCGCGGCTCTTTGCTCACGATCGATCGACAGTATTTGGAGCCGTATGTGCGGTCGATCGAGGTTATC
>DATJEM010000414.1:0-3691 GCA_035496615.1 Leptolyngbya sp. | reverse complement strand
TGACCTGCTAACATGGCTCCACCAAATCCGTTATCGATGTTCACAACTCCGATCCCGGTTGCACAAGAATTCAGCATCGTTAGCAGTGCCGAAAGTCCATTAAAACTCGCGCCATATCCAATACTGGTGGGAACGGCAACGATCGCACAGTTCGCTAATCCCGCTACGACGCTAGGTAATGCGCCTTCCATGCCTGCAACCACGATCAACACATCTGCTTCTGATAAAACGTGCAGATTGCTCAGAAGGCGATGAATTCCTGCGACACCCACATCCCAAAGGCGCTGGACTCGAAATCCGCACAGTTCCGCCGTAATCGCAGCTTCTTCGGCAACGGGCAAATCAGCCGTGCCAGCGGAAAGAATGCCGATCGTACCCGGATGAATCGGGGGCTTGACTGAATGAAGAGAGCAGATTTTGGCGGTCGGGTAGTAAATTGCATCGGGAACCATTTCTTTCACCCAAGCATACGCTTCAGCTTCCATTCGGGTCGCCATGACGATCGAAGATTTTGGTCTCAACGCTTCCATGATTTGGGCAATCTGTTCGGGAGTTTTGCCGGGACTCCAAATCACTTCTGGGAACCCGGTTCTCAGCGATCGATGGTGATCGATATTGGCAAATTCGCCGACGGGTTCATACGCGAGATATTTCAGCTTGTCGAGGGCAGCATTTGGGCTAACTTTGCCTTGAGAAACTTCATTGAGTAAGGCTTTTATGGCTTCGGGTTGACTCATTTTGGTGGGAAAAATTCAGCTTACTGTTTTATTCTAAGTTCTTGAATATTCCAAAGCCCCCAACTCGGTAAACCAGAATATTTCAATCCTTCGACTCGATTTCTCACTGCCATGATTGCGGAGTCGTTGACGAGATGAATCACCGGAAGTTGTTCTTGGACGAGTTGCTGAAATTCGCCATAGATTTTTTTTCGTTTTTCTCGATCGAGTTCTCGCGCTCCGGCAATAAATAAGCGATCGATTTCTTTTTCCCAATCGGTTGCCACGTAGCCTTGAATTTTCGGCTGCCCCGGCTGCTGATTTAAGTTAAATGAATGCGATCCGCCGCTCGTCATCCACAGGTTCGCAAGTCCCTGCGGTTCGATGCCGCCCGTAAATCCAATGATGTGAGCGTCCCACTCTCTTGCGCCGTTGATCTTGTCAATTAAAACGTTGAAGTTGACCGGATTGTAATCGACTTGTATTCCAATTCCGGCAAGATCTTCGCGGATTTGAGCGCCGATCGCGACTCGCGTTAGGTTGTTCGTATTGGTCAGCAAAGTAAATTGAACTCGATTGCCTTTTGCATCAAAAAGCTGTCCACGATCGTTATATTTGAATCCCGCTTTTTTCAGCAGGGTTTTCGCTTTTTTCGGATCATGATTGTAGACTTTCAAGCCTTCTTTGAGCGCAAAAGGGCTTTGAACAGAAATTGGAGAATTTTGAATGACTCCTAGACCCCGAAATAAGTTTGTATTGATGCGATCGCGGTCGATCGCATAAGCGACCGCTTGCCGAAATTCCAAAGTGTTAAACCAGCGAGATTTAATCGGATCAACAAAGGGCTTGCCGCTTTGATCTTTTGCTTGACTGAGATTGAATGTAAGGTATAAAACGCCCGACCAGGGCCCGCCATTCAAGACGCGAAAATTTCCGCGCTCTTCTTCTTTTTTCAATAGCGAGAAATATTCTGGGCGCAGCGGTCTTGTGTCTCCCATGACATCTAAATCGCCCGATCGAAATCTCAGCAATTGGGTATCTTGATTCTCGATAAATTGCCAAACGATGCGATCGAGATAAGGCAACTGCTTCCCCTCTGAATCCTTGCGCCAATAGTAGGGGTTGCGTTTGAGGATGAGTCTTTGTGATGCGCTATAACTATCGATCACATATGCGCCGTTGCCGATAATTTGCTTCGGATCAGTATTCGTTCCCCACGTCGAAATGAACTTTGGATTTCCGTCGGGTTGCTTCGTTTTCACGGCTTCCGCTAGTGCGTGTTTCGGCAAAATCATAATGCCTTCTGGCGCAGCAGTTGCCGCTAGTAAAGGCGCAAAGGGTTCGGGCAAAATAAATTCGACTTGCCGATCGCTAATCTTGCGAACTTTGGGGAAAACCTTGTTTTCTCCGATTTGAATACTTTCTTTTTGATCGGTTGGGATCAGCGGATTGAAAACGATATCCTCATACGTGAACACAACATCATCTGCCGTCAGTGGCTCACCATCTGACCATTTCAAATCGGGTCTTAGCGTAAACACAACGCGCCGACGATCGGGCGAAAACTTCCAAGATTCAGCTAAGGCAGGGTCGTATTCTCCAGTCAACCCATTTTCTTTGGTCAGCCCTTCATAAATGAATGGAAATACAGCAGGAAACGTTTGATTGTTTGCGTAATTGAATGTCTTTGGATCGGTTGGACTGGTTAATACTAATTGGGGAACTTGTGCGGCTTCGGTTTTGTAATCACGGGGATTGCAACCTGATAGAAAGAGAGCCGCGATCGCGAACCATAAAATCAAGCTTTGGCGAAGCGATTGAGCAAAAGCACAGAACTGAACGTATTTCATTGCGCTTGGCTATTCCTCGACTCTCAATTCGTAAAGATTCCATAGCGCGCCGCCACTTTCAGGATATTGAACGCCTTTGACTTTATCGCGAACCACTGCCATAATTCGCGCATTTACTAACGGAATCCAGGGCAAATACTCCTGAGAAATTTTCTGGATTTCACCATAAATTTGTTTGCGCTTTGCTTCATCTAATTCTTGAGCGCCCTTAATATAAAGCTGCCCAATTTCTGCTTCCCAATCTGCCACTACGCGACCTTCTAGCGGCGGTTTTCCAGGTCCTGCCGATTGATTAAAACTATGCGATCGACTTTCCGGTAGCCACACATTCGCGCCGCTATTTGGCTCTTTACTGCCGCCCATTGCTAATAAATACGATTCCCATTCCTGCGTATTATCTAGCTTGTCGATTAGCACTCCAAAGTTAATTGGATTAATATCGACTTGAATGCCAAGCTGACTCAAATCTTGCTTAATCTGACCGACCATCGCTTCGCGGAAGGTATTACCCGCATTGGTCAATAAGGTGAAACGAACAGCATTCCCTTGAGGATCTGTGAGTTGATTACGAGAATTTAGCTTAAATCCTGCTTCTTTCAGCAGCGATCGCGCTTTTTCTTGATTGAAGTTATAAACCTTCAAACCTTCTTCAGGCTTGAGATAGTACGGACTTGTTTCGAGAATTTGGGAATTAATCGGTGTGCCTAAACCGCGAAAGATATTGGTATTCATTCGCTCTCGATCGATGCCATATGCCACGGCTTGCCGAAATTTCGGATTGTTAAACCACTTCGATTTAATCGGATCAACCACTGCCCGACCATTTCGCTTCCCTTGATTCAAGTTGAACGCCATAAACGTTGTAATCGGTCGCGTTCCGCCGATGTAAACCTTGAAGTCTCCCCGCTTTTCTTCCTTTTTCAAAATCGGATAATCTTCCGCCCGAATCGGTTCAGAAATATCTAACCCGCCCGAACGAAACTGTAGAAGTGTGGTGTCCTGATTTTCGACCACGCTCCAGATAATACGATCGATATAAGGCTGCTGCTTTCCTTCAGCCCCTTTGCGCCAGTAGTAAGGATTGCGATCGAAGATGATCCGCTGAGTCGCCACGTAATCTGAAAT
>DATJEM010000413.1:0-3310 GCA_035496615.1 Leptolyngbya sp. | reverse complement strand
TCGAACGACAAATTCTGCTCAATTGTAATACTCCCAATGATCTCAAATTAATTTCAGAATTGAGAGATAATAAAGGATAGGGTTTCAAAATGCCGATCATGACTCAGAACCTTTTCGAGGAAATTATCGCTCCCGACATTAGCCATATTGTCATTGAAGATGATACGCCTGTGGATAATTTTCAAAGCGCTAAACAGCAACGCCTTTTAGTTGAGCCGCTCTATGCTTCATGGTCAACTTCGGTCTCTTTTATTGCTGACTCCAATATCGGCTTGTTCTATACAACCAAAGAAAGCCCGATCGTTCCCGATGCTTTTCTCAGTTTGAATGTTGAAATGCCCTCTGATTGGAGTCTGAAACAGAACCGTTCTTACTTTGTATGGGAGTTTGGCAAAGTTCCTGAGGTTTGCATCGAGATTGTATCGAACAAAGAAGGCAATGAGTTGAGCAGCAAATTAGGGACTTATGCTCGAATTGGTGTTGCTTGCTATGTTGTTTTTGATCCTTTAAAGCAGCTTCAGCCTGAGATGGACGGAGCAGTGCTAAAAGTATGGGTACTCAACGAAAAGAAATATGTGGAACGCTCTCAACCGTTTTGGTTAGAGTCGGTTGGATTAGGATTGACGCTTTGGGAAGGGACATTTGAAGGGCAACACGATCGATGGTTACGCTGGTGCGATCGAGCGGGTCAACCGATCCCAACCGGAGCCGAACGAGCAGACCAGTTAGCCCATAAAGCCGACCGACTTGCCGAAAAACTACGATCGATGGGGATTAATCCAGATGAAGTTTAGCAATCTGTTGCCATTCCGATTCTGTAAGCGGTTGAACCAAGAAATCAACATCAAAACAATCTTTTGCCGCATTGATCAAAGTATCAATCACGGTATCGATCGACATGGATAGTTCAAGCTGCTCTAACTTCTGCCCAAATACTTGTTCAAATAGCTGTGAATCGGGCTGAATTTGCATTGAGCCATGTTGCAAAATCGTGTCATCTCGCCGCAACTGAGCGCTACCAATTAGCTTAATGCCGTCCGTTGTGACTAAATCCGCTCCCGTCGCGGTTCCAAAACAATTGGGATTGTGGATGTATCCTCGTCCCGCCTCACCGTAATGCAATTCGATTCCTAACTGTTTCCAACCTTGAATGAGAAACTGACAGATAGTTTGATAGGCTTGTATGCGATTTTTTCCCAGTTCAGACGCGATCACTGCATAAGTTAGATCTCCTTGATGTAAGACGGCTCTACCGCCACTCGGACGACGCACAAGCTCGATCGCAGTTCCATGCCAATTTAATGATTTCCAAGCTTCAGGATACTGCCGTTGATGGTAGCCCAGCGAAATTGCCACAGGCGACCAGGTATAAAAGCGCAAAGTTGGCGGATGTAAGCGCGATCGATGTTGCTCAAGCAACCAGGTGTCGATCGCCATTTGGATTTGTCCAGAAGCTTGAATTGCTGGAATTAAACGCCATTCACTCATTGAGATGCTCTGCTACTTCTCGATAAAGATTGATCACATGATCATCCGCCAAGCTGTAGTAAACATTACGCCCGACCTTACGATACTTCACAAGTCGCATGGTTCGCAGAACACGAAGCTGATGCGAAACGGCTGACTCTCCCATCTTTAATCCCGCTGCTAGATCGCAGACGCATAACTCTTGCTGTGCCAAAGCCGATAGTAGCCGCAAGCGAGACGGATCAGCGAGAACACCAAAGAACTCCGCCATTTGTTGAGCTTCTGGCAGGGGTAAAATTTCTGGCTGTACCTGTCGCACTTGTTCAAGATGCACGAGAGAAGAGTCGCAGCTTGGCGCGTCGGAGTCGCTATCGGGCGGGGATTTCAAAGAATTGCGCTTGCTCATGGCAGGTTGCTCACTGTTACTCATTCAGTATAAGAAATAGAATCATTATCATCATATCTGAATACATATTCACATATTTAACAACTTGGTCTAAGATGAGTAGTATTCAAACTTGATTCTATTGGTTGTAATGGCTCAATCTTCTTCACTCAAGACTCAAAAGCTGCGTGTTGGCGGCATGGACTGTTCAAGCTGCGCCTTGAAGATCGAGGCAGATTTAGAAAAATTGGCGGGTGTCGCTGAAGTTTCTGTGGCGGTCGCCACCGAGCGATTAACGATCTCTTATGATCCGCAGCAAGTCGGTGAAGCGGAAATTAAACAACGAGTCAAAGCGTTAGGATACAGCATTGAGCCTGAGCAGTTGGCGTTCGACCCAGCTTCAAAGCATCCTCCCGATCACAGTCATTCTCACGATCATGGTCATTCTCATGATCACAGTCATTCTCACGATCACGATCGCTTTAGTCTCAAGCAAGAACTTCCTTCAGTATTGTTGGTGGTTGCTTTATTTGCGATCGGCACTATCTTTGAAACCCCGCTACACAATACTCCTGATCATTGGGCTGAATATGCCGTGTTTATTCCTGCCTATCTCATCAGCGGTTGGAGTGTGCTAACAACAGCAGGACGCAACATTGTGCGGGGGCAAATATTCGATGAGACGTTTTTGATGGCGATCGCCACGATCGGGGCAATTGCGATTCACAAGCTGCCGGAAGCGGTGGGTGTGATGTTGTTTTACAAAGTGGGTGAGCTATTTCAAGAATCAGCCGTCAGCCGTTCTCGTCGATCGATTCAGTCCCTCCTGGCGATTCGTCCTGATTCTGCCAATCTGAAGACTGCGAATGGACTTCAGACGGTCTCACCAGAAGCCGTTCAAGTCAATGATTTGATTTTAGTAAAGGCAGGCGATCGCATTCCGCTAGATGGAGAAGTTCTAGAAGGAACATCGCAGGTTGATACCTCTGCGCTCACAGGTGAATCTGTTCCTCGCACGGTGAGAGTTGGCGAAACCGTCCTAGCAGGCATGATCAATCAGTCTGGTGTGCTGACGGTGAAAGTTACGAAGCGGTTTGGAGAATCGTCGATCGCTCGAATTCTGGACTTGGTAGAAAATGCCAGCAGTCGAAAGGCAACCACTGAAAAATTTATTACGCGCTTTGCTCAACGGTATACGCCGATTGTGGTGTTTTTATCGTTGGCGATCGCGCTGCTACCTCCTTTGTTTATTCCGGGTGCAACCTCAGCAGAATGGGTCTATCGGGCATTGATTCTATTAGTGATTTCTTGTCCTTGTGGATTAGTCATTAGCATTCCATTAGGTTATTTTGGCGGGATTGGAGGAGCCGCCAAACGAGGAATTTTGGTGAAAGGTTCTACATTTCTCGATACTTTAGCAGCAGTCAACACGGTTGTCTTTGATAAGACGGGAACCTT
>DATJEM010000412.1:0-3376 GCA_035496615.1 Leptolyngbya sp. | reverse complement strand
ATCGTGGCGTTGGATCGCGATCGAGACAAATTGTGCCGCCTTGTCCAACAAGCCGCAGAGTCTGGCAAACTCTACGATGAGGAAGTTGAATTTAGGTATCGGAGTGATCTGATCAAGCAATACCTGAATGTAGGAAAATTTGGGACTAAAACTGCGATCGCGGCAATGAGCTAGTTCATATTTCTTTGTATTACCTAAAATTACGAATTGCAACTGCAAAATTAAAACTTTCTGATTCACTCCAGCGTTTCAATTGCTTATGCTATGGTTCATAAACCTGATCCATTGCACGAGCAGTCATGAGCTATTTTCGCGAAGCAAAAGCCCATTTTGTCGCATCTCATCAGCATCCCATCAATCAAGCGCTGCATCACTTAACCAATGCACTTGCGATCGCTGCTGTCGTTCTCTTATTTGTTGACTGGCGTTGGACGATCGTGTGTTTAGTTCTCACTCAGGTATTTGCCCTGGGGGGTCATGCGGTATTTGAAAAAAATGAACCCGCTTTTGTCAAATATCCTGGGATTACGATTTTGGCCTCGCTATCGTGGTCATTTGAGCATTGGTTTGGCTTTCGCTCTGTTTTGCGACGATTTATCGCTGATTCATAGCACTCACTTACGTATTCACTTTGGAGTTTTCGATTATGTACAACGGCATATTTGTCATCGATGCCGATGCCCACAAGCTTGAGAATCCTCTTGTCATTCGCGATTATATTGAACCTGAGTATCGCGATCGCGTGAGTTTAATCGTTGACAGTCTAGGCGATCAACGGATGCGAATCGTAGATTTCAATCCGGCAACCGGACAGAACGATCTAGTTCGCCTGTTTCCTCAACCTCAAGGATTGGGGAAAGGGGGATTCCGTAACCTCCACCCCGAAACGACGCTGGGAGCCGTGTTCAACCGCACCCGGATCGAACACATGGATCAAGAAGGGGTCGATGTGCAGGTGATTTATGGAACCTGGAACCTCAGCTTTGGCAGCTATCTCGATCGAGATTTGGCAGTCGCACTCTGCAAAGCGTATAACAATTACATTGCGGATGATTGTCGCGGCTATGATAATCGACTCAAAGCGATCGGGGTGCTGCCGATTCAAGATGTGCAAGAATCCGTCAAGGAAATGCGTCGCTGCGTGGAAGAACTCGGCTTAATTGGGGTGGCGGTTCCGCCTAATATTGCCATTCCTCACCCGAAAGCACCCGAAGCGTTTCCCGAAATTCGCACCTGCAAAACAATTTCGCATCCCGATTTTGAGCCAATTTTGCAGGCAGCGGTTGATTTAGACATCGCGCTAGGCATTCATGGCGGACCTGGTTCCTATATGGTGGGCGGTTTGTCGGATCACACGGAAACTTTTGTGCTGAGCCACATCTTTGTGCAGCGCAATCAGCAACAGTTGGCGCTTGCTCGAATGGTGTTTGATGGCGTATTTGAGCGGTTCCCAACGCTGCGAGTTGGATTCCTTGAAGGCGGTTGCGGATGGCTGCCTGATTTAGCGCATTCGTTCCATGAACATTGGGAAAAGCGGATTCGCGACTTTGATCCGAAGCATCCCTATCGCCCTTCTGCGATCGAATTCACTAAGCTGATGGTGCAGGAACGGGGTGTCCATAATAGTAGTAACGTCGTCACACAGGCGAAAAACCTGTTCGATCTGCTGTGGACAAAACAGCACGATCCGAGCAAGATCGACGACTCTAGCCTGTATGAGCATTTTGAACTGAGACATCGCGACCCGTTGGAATACTTCGAGCGGGGACAAATTTTCACCTCGTTTGAGTCTGATGATCCGGCTCCGGCTTATCTTCCGGCTGCGATGGGTGAAGTGGGTAAGCGGTTGGCGTGTTTTTCTGGGGATTATGGGCATTGGGATGGGGTGCTGCGCGATTGTGTGAAATCGGCGGCGGAAGTGACGAATTACGATCGCGACCATCTCAACCTGTTGTTTAACGGCAATGCGCTGGCGCTATATGGCGATCGATTGAGAAATTCGCTGCCCAAACGCTTTAGCGTGGCTGAGGCAGTAGCTTAGTTTAAGCCTCTGGAACTTTTGAACCGTTGCTGCATCTATATAGGGTGTAGCAGCGGTTTTTTGCTGGAAGAGGGCTGAGTTGGAGCGAGATTAAGCGCAATCTAACCAAGCGTATCTTGCCTGCACGGGATAGAAGCCTGCTCCACCATCTACAATCGGATTCTATATCTTCATTTTTCCGAAATCAGGCATCGATCGAGCGTAGTTATTCTCAGTCCTTCGGATTAGAAATCTCTCGATTTCAAAGTGCGGAAACCCGAACTTCAGCGCTAGTATTTACATCTAAAAACAATTAGTTAGGAGCATTTTCTTCAGCAAAACTGATAAGAATGCTCCTGTTTTTTGTCGGCTCAAAAGCGGAAATGAATTGGCACTATTCAACCTGTGACAGTTGCAGAAGAGACCATCGTTTATGACAGTTCAAAGCCTTACAAGATACAACTTAGATATGAGAAATCAATCCGATTCATCGCTGACTTCTCAAGGTTTCCCTAGAAAATCTTCAGCGTTTTTCACTTATCAAACCGAAGCTCTTTCTAAAGTAATAGATGCTTTCAAGCGAGTCGAAAAACTTTTGAATTCTGGGAACAACCGCCTCATCTCTTACGACATTAGAAGTAAGAAAACCATCCAGTCACATCTTTCACTACTCTAGGAAAAATCATGAAACTCTCTCTTAAAGCTGCTGCAACTCTTTCCGCTATTTCTGCTCTCGTTGTCTCTCCTTTGTTCTTTGCGGGTTCCGCTTCGGCTCAACCTGTCCGCTTCGATGGCAGCTACGTGGGTGCAGGGGTTGGCGGTGTCGTCACTGATGGTGGACAGAGCAACAACGACGATCGCGCTTTCGGTGGAAATATTCAAGGTCGCTTTGCCGTTCCCAACACTCCTGTTTCGGTTCGCGGTTCGGTTCTATTTAATGGCGACAACAGCGCGATCGTTCCTACAATCACCTACGATCTTCCCGTTGCTAAAAACACCAACGTTTATGCAGGTGCTGGATACGGATTCGTTCAAAAAGACGGTCAGAACTCTCTGATTGGCAACAAAGATTCAGCCGTTCTTACTGCGGGCGTAGAATCGGAAGTTGCGAAGGGCGTTGTGGTTTACAGTGATGCAAAATATGGCATCAATGCTTATCAAGGTAGCGGCGCTGGTTCGCTCAGTTTAGTGGGTGGCGTTGGTCTACGTTTCTAATGTTTGAATTCGGTATTCACGTTCAATTTTGCTGATGTCTCTCTGATCTAAAGGTTGGCTCCTGATAATAATATCGGGAGCCTTTTTCTTGAATAGCTTATTCACCTTGAGAGAGAGGGAGGTTTCTCAAGTTTGCGCCAC
>DATJEM010000411.1:0-12972 GCA_035496615.1 Leptolyngbya sp. | reverse complement strand
ACACAAGCTGATTGGTTGCAGGCGTATATCGAGCTAAAACCATCGTGATAAAGCAATTTGTCCCCATTAAATCTTCGGAAAGAATGCTGTTGAGATTTCGCATAACTTGATCCGGTTCAGGAGGTATTTCTTGCGAAAGTTCGCGCCGCAGCACTGAAATTGCGCTCGCCATGAACAGCGCCGCAGGCACGCCTTTGCCAGAAACATCTCCCACGGCTAACCACAGATCGCCTTGAGGATGATGGTACACCTCAAAAAAATCTCCCCCTACTTCGCGGGCAGGATGGCAGCAAGCTTGCACTTTGAGATTTTCTACGACTGGTAAAGTCTGCCGGAGTAGGTTCGTCTGAATTTGGCGCGCCACCGCTAATTCTGCCCGAATTTGTTCGGCTTGCTGTTGAGTGCGGCGATGCAGTCTCGCTTGAGAAATGGCGAGAGCAGCTTGCTCAATCACGAGTTCAATGAGATTGATCTCTTCGACCGACCACATGAATTGGTCGATCGGTCGATGCAGCGACAAAATCGCTAATAATTCCTGCTGATACGTCAGGGGCAAAACCAAACGCGGCGGCTGCTCAGTCCGTTGAATTGACCCATCAAGCAACACGGTCTGCACTAGCCCAGAATTACGATCGTCTTCACACGCTTCAGTTGAAACCTCTTCAGTACAGTAGATCGCGGATTGAGACTGCAAGCGATCGCTCTTCACGGGGTGCAGCATACAGCAGCTCGCTTCAAACGTTAGCCCGATCGTTTCGACGATCGTATGCAGCATATTTTGATAGTCGAGCGACTCTCGAATCGCAGTGGTAATCGCATTAAACGAAGATTCTCGCTTGAGCGCGCGTCGCAAGTCAGCCGTTCGCTGTTTCAAGACCCCGTAAGTTTCGGCAGCTTGCTCAACCACTACTTGAAGCTGCTGAGGTTTCCAGGGTTTGGTAATGTATTTGAATACTTTGCCCGAATTAATTGCATCGACTAGATCTTCGACATCGGTATAGCCCGTGAGGACAATCCGGATCGTGTCGGGGAAGCGATCGGCGGTGCGGCTGAGAAATTCGGTTCCCAACATTTCGGGCATTCGCTGATCGGAGATAATAATCGCGACTTCGCCCTGTTGGTCGAGGAGTTTGAGCGCTTCGATCGCGCTGTCCGCTCGGATCACGTCGAAATTACGGCGGAACGTGCGGTAAAGCAAATCGAGATTGTCTGGCTCATCGTCTACGACTAATAGTTTGAGCTTGGGTTTTGATTCCCGCCTCATACAATTCCTCGGATGCCATGTAAAGTCTTTACAAAGCGTGCCCGAAGCATTGGGGAAGCGAACACAAATGGCTACGTGAATCTACCGGAGCGAGTTCCAAGCTTGGACGATCGTTTTGAGCGATTGCGGTAATTGTGCTTGTTCACTATCTGCGTATTGCACAGTTCCCGTGGGACTCGCGAGCGTCACGACAAAGAAATCAGCGGCTCCGGCTGCCGCAGAGTAGTGCTTTTGATCAAAGGTGTGGAACTGTTCGCGATCGAGGACGGCTTGAAACTGCTGGACTTGCTCAGGAGAAACGCGCCAGTTGCGAACTGGAACATTTTTGCTGCTGCCTAAAGTAATTTTTTGCTGAATTCTGCCGTCGGTGAAGAGTACGGTTTCATCAGTCTGTCCCGCAAATCCGCCTGTAGCCTGCGATCGAAACACCACGTTTCGCGGTAAAGCGGCGCGATTGTTGGGTTCGAGCCGCATCGATCGACCTTGAGCATCGGTGTGATAAACCCAGGTTTGCTGTCCGTTTGCGACGACAATTCGCCAGCCTTCGATCAATTGTTGAGCGCACATTTCGTCGGGTGCAGCAAGTTCTAAGCAAGCGTCATTCCAAGTTTGTCGCTGTGCCTCGGTGACGCGCAGATCTCTTGCAGGAATGCCAATGCGTCGAGCTAAGTCGCGCCGAACTCGCCAATTTAGCGATCGAGGATAGGCGTGATCGACGAGTTCGCTCGGCATCTGTGACGGAGCGGCGGCAGCCTGCAACAGTGGAACACCGCTGAGTAGGGACAAAGCTCCGATTAGCGCGATCGAGGAAATTAACTTCAGGGGCAGGTGAGAACGCATAATCAAACCGGGAATTTCTTTCTAGAGTAGTGACGGGTTTGGGCGATCGCAGGTTTCCGTTTCACTTTTGATCAGTGGTCTGCGAAGGGGATGAAATCAAGGGCTGAATCACATTCCAACTCAACGCAACCCCACCCAAAATAAGCAAAAGCGGCAACAGCCGATCGAGCCATGATCTTTGCTCCACTGGCGCGAATACAGATTTCGGAGACGCGATCGCAGAAGATTCATAAGGTTGAGAACGCCCTGCCCTCAGCAACTGCAATGAGTGAGTCTGCATGGCTCGAAGATGTTGCAGCACGATCGGCGGTTGACGCTTTGTGCGGCTCCAAGTCAATAAAGTACTGACTGGAATTCCGGTGAGATTATCGATTTGCAGACGTTGAACCTGCTGAACTAAAGCGCGATCGTTGGACACAACCACCACTAACCGCCCAATGCTGAATTGCGCCAAACTCTCAGCCGAATGACGCACTTCGATCGCCAATCTAGCGCGACGGCTAAAGGGTCGATGGGCTTCGGTCAACCGCGCCGATCTCGCTAGTTCCCAATCGCCTTCGAGCATAAACCGCCGAAACTCTCGCGCAATTTTCGCTTCGATCGATTCACTCCGACTCGTTGCCCAAGAATCTAATTCTTGATGAACCGCTTGAGGGACATAACATCGTCCGACTGGACTGAATTCTAGCCATTCATAGGGCTTGCAGGCATACAAGCTGTTGAGATCGATCAAAAGAAAAATTTGAGAAGAATTCAGCATAGTTAAGGGCAGAAGAAGTTAGCCGCCGATTCCCAAGCGACCTGCGAGGCTTGGCGTAAGCGGTAAGAGAATGGTCACCATGAGAAAGAGAACCACTAGCCCGATCGCAGCACGAGCATCATCCGGTTCGGTGATTTCGTTGAGGCTTGGGCGTTCTGGGGTACGTTGCAGAACGACAATAACAATTGCCCAATACAATGCCAGCGGATTGACAAAGGAAGCGAGACCGAGAACAACGATCGTGGCAACCGTGGCTCGACTGGCAATTTTCCGTCCATAGATCGCTTGAACAATGCGCCCTCCGTCCAATTGTCCCGCAGGCATGACGTTAATCGCGGTGATCACTAGCCCGATCCAGCCAATTACCACGAGCGGATTGACTTCGACGATCGAGCGCTGAATGTCTGTCCCGATGATGACTCTGGCGAGCGTTCCGACTAGAATCGAACCCTCGAAGAATTGAGTCGGAACTTTGAATCCGCTGCCTGCGTGCGAAAGCAGTAAACCGCTGATCAGCATGCCAAAGGCAACGAGTCCGCCTGCAATTGGCCCCGCGATCGCAATATCAAACAACGTCGATCGATTTGGCAACAGCGACGCAAATCGCGTAATTGCGCCAAACGATCCAATCTGCCAAGTCGGAATGAAAAAAGGCAGGGTCAGTCGCACTTGATATCGTTTCGCCACGATCCAGTGTCCCAGTTCGTGCGCCAGCAAAACGCTAAGAATTCCTAAACTAAAGGGCAATACTTCGCGATATCGCTCTAGAGAACTGTAAAAATCGAAGCCAAGTAGAATGCCGCCTGTTTCTAAGCTTGCAGTGATCGTTGCCAAAAACAGGACGATCGCTAACAAGATTTGCGTCACGGTCATGGGTTTCGGATCGTTTTTACTGGGAAGAACCACGACCACGGGCTTTTCCTCTTGGTTCTCGATCAGAAAAAGTCGATAGCGATCGTCGAGTTGCGCGGTTAAACTTTCGGTTAATTTTGCCAAAGTTGGTTCTGGTTCGCCGCGTAAGTTGCCTCGAAAGACGGCTCCATTTTGATAGGGAATGGTTTCAGTCAAGAAGAATGTATCGATGCCAAAGATTCCTTTAATCGTCTGAAGATCCGCATCGGGGATCGAGACCGATTCAAGCGGTAGAGCCGCAACCGTTGGCGTTTGTGACCCTTCAGAATTGGGTAAAGCAGTCTCGATTGCAACTTTTGCGGCGGCGCGTTTTGCCAGAAACTCTTGTCCTTCTGCCCGCAGCTAGCGCCCGATCCAGATATACAACCCTGTCGAAACCAGAAACAGCAGCAGCATCCCTGCTAGATTCAGATAAATGCCAGCGGCAACCAGGCTAAAGAACAGCAGCCACGGAGCCATCAATACGACAGACTGCAACCAAGCCAGAATGCCAATTTTGCCGTAGGGACGAGCGCGATTCCATCCCCATCCCAAAATTCCAAGAGCCACTAAGACTGTGAGCGCAGTAATCATCTCAAACCCCCAAACGATCGTGCCAAAAATTCCGCACCATCTGGAACACGGTACAAGATCTACTCTATTAGATCTCGCAGCATCGGGGGTTTTCAGATTGGGTTTAAAATGGCGGTCGTGGACTGATCAATCACGCCTTCAGGCGATCGCAGACTCAGTTTACCGAAGACAAACAAACGTGAAAAATCGTGTCAAGCTGCTTAATAGTCTCCCCATAACTTGAAAAAGCGCGATAAAACCTACAATATTGAGTCTCTTCCGCCTTTGATCGAACGTGGGCGATTCCTCAAACGCTATCGTCTTACGATCTACGCCACTCTCTACGCTAAGTTGACTCGCGTTTGAACGCTAGATTCAGGCTCTACCCGAAAACTTTCAAACCGCATTAAATTCACCCATACCCCTAATATGCTTATGCAACTTGTCCCACGCCCCCAACATCGGACATCTTCCCCGACTCCTGAAGATGTTCGCGGCTTACCCGATCCTTGCGACAGCGGCGAAGCAGATCGATCTGCCCTACCGGATCTGTCTTCTGAACTCGATCGCGAGGTCGAAACGTCCCGCGATCGAGTCGGAATTTTTATTGATGGCTCAAATCTGTTTTATGCCGCAATGCAGCTTGGGTTAGAAATTGATTACTCAAAGCTATTGGCGTATTTGGTACAGGGGCGACGGCTGCTGCGGGCATATTTTTACACGGGTGTCGATCCGCACAATGAGAAACAGCAGGGCTTTTTATTGTGGATGCGGCGGCATGGATATCGAGTAGTGACAAAAGATTTGGCTCACAATGCGGACGGCTCGAAACACGCTAATCTCGATGTTGAAATCGCGATCGATATGCTAGAACTGGCGCAATATTGCAACACGATTGTCCTGCTCAGCGGCGATGGCGATCTGACGTATGTGGTGAATGCGATCGCGTATCAAGGCGCACAAGTTGAAGTGGTGAGTTTGCAATCGATGACGAGTGATAGTTTGATTAACGTCGCCGATCGCTATGTAGACTTGGCGAAAATTAGACCTCTGATTCAGCGCGACGAAGATCAGGCTGCGCTTTGATCAATTCTCGAAACGATCGCTCCGAAGCATGAGCGATCGCGGTTTTCTAGGGTAGTAGCACGAAGACTTCCCGAATAAATTCTTCATCCGTAAGCTGCCGGGATTGAAGACTATTCTTTAGGGTAATCAGGTCGCCTTTGAGTTTTCGCAAGGTTTCCAGTTCTGAAGGTGGGGTAGGCGTGGGCGAAGGAGTTGAAATAACGCCTCGCGCCTCATCATTCAAGCGTCTACGAACGGTGAGCGTGGCAATTCCCGTGATGGGGAGATGACTGCGGCGCTGATAGGATTTGACGGCTTCGTAAGTATCGCGACGGTAATTTCCGGAGAGTGCGATCGAGATTTTCAACACGGTTTTGAGATTGTCTTGCAGGATTCGCACCGTTTTTTCGATCGAGTCTCTCAACTGCAATCCGTCGTTTCCGGTTGCTGCCATGGTGTTATCCATTTGATATTGCAGGATGGCAGCGCGAGTGTAATCGTCGAGGTTAGGAAGGAGGCGTAGCGAGGTAGTGTCACAATTGATGGTGCCTAAAATGTCGCGATCGCAGGCACTAAAGCTGTTTCCAAGTCCATCTAGTCCTCTCGGACTAAGATAGTATCCCAGTCCGTCCAGATTTTCTCTGAGATCTTGCAGCGAGGTAATGGGCATCTGAATAATTCTCCTTGCTCTTGTGGGCAGATGCAGACTATTACTATCAAAACTCATTCTGGGGCGATCCCAAATTGATTTTAGGGAATTTAGCAGGCACGATCGCGCATCCCCATTACCAAAGGCTCGATCGAACTGGTGAATCAAAACAAAAAGGGCACAGGATAATCCGTGCCCCTTAAAAAGATGGTCATTTTGGCTGTGATTAATTCACTTTGATCGCTTTACCGTTGCTGGATGTTGAGCCATTGGTTGCGATCGTCAGCAGTGGTGATTCTTCCATCGATTCTGAATTTAAACTCTTTGCTCTTTGCCGAACTTTGCCCCCTGCTTTTGTGTATTCAATGCTAGATTTGCCAAACTTCATGGCTACGCCGCTCAACATCCGCTCTGAAGTTGCGCCGAGTTCTTTTTCGAGCGCTTCCAGTTTTTGTCGAGCTTCCGCAACCTGGGGCAGCAGCGTATTGTAATCT
Source organism: Leptolyngbya sp. (assembly GCA_035496615.1). GTDB lineage: Bacteria > Cyanobacteriota > Cyanobacteriia > Leptolyngbyales > Leptolyngbyaceae > Leptolyngbya. The sequence continues at coordinate 6,436 of DATJEM010000411.1, read as the reverse complement.
TCTAGCGCCGATCGCGTTTCTTCGATCAGTTGAGCATAGTTGGGAACCGTCAAGTTATAGCCGAGATCCAAGTTTTCTTCGATCGATTTAATCAAGGCAATCCGACGTTGGGCTTTGTCGATTTGAGCAGAGCCGCGAGTTTTTACAGGCATGAATGATCCCGAATGAGTGGATTGAACGGCTCTACGCTAACTTCGCGATCGTGCTTGTGAGATTCGTATTTCTATTTATTTTTTCGATCTAGAATTTGAAGGGATTCCGTAATTTCTGTGGGATTGTTTTCACAGCGTTCGGAAATCTGCAAATGGATGTCCATTTATCGAAAATGACTCGCCGTTTTGCGTCAATGCACCTTCAATTTCGATCAATAACGCAGCATTTTGCGTCAATGAATGTCCATTTGTTGAAAATGCTGGATTCGATCGCACACTGCATCATTTTTCAACCAGGTTCATACAAGATAATCCGATTACCGTCCGGGTCATACGCATACGCCTCGCGCCCGTGAGACACCGATCGTACTTCACCCACGTAAGCATCGACCTGATCGAGTCTTGCGATCGCGCGTTCTAAGTTCTCAATCTGCACACACAAACTCACCGCTGGAAATAGCGTAATCGGCGCTTTCTCTGGGGACTCTTCCATCGTCGGGCGATAGATTCCCAGTCGAATTCCAAACGCTTTGAACTCTGCATACTTCCCCGGCGTGAAGCTGTGCGGCTCCTGCTGGAATAAATGACGGTAGAACGCCACCGATCGATCAAACTGCACCGCCGCGATCGTCACCCAAGCATTCTGAATTTGCATAAAATTACCCTTAAAGACATAAGCCATTTTCAGCCAAAACGCTAGAGTGAATGGGAACAGCATTGAGAACACTGCGATGACCGCTACACTCTCTACGCCTCAGTCGATTACGTCTTGGTTGGGCGATGAAGGCGAAGATCTACTCACCCACACCGCCAAAGTTTCCAAAGATTTGCTTCATTTGCCGGGACCTGATTTTCTCGATCGCGTTTTTGTCCAAACCGATCGTTCTCCCCAAGTGTTACGCAGTTTACGCCAGTTGTATTCGTTTGGTCGCTTGGCAAATACCGGATATATTTCAATTCTGCCCGTCGATCAAGGCATCGAACATTCGGCAGGCGCGTCGTTCGCCCCCAATCCAATTTACTTTGATGGCGAGAACATTATCAAATTGGCGATCGAAGGCGGTTGTAATGCCGTCGCGACCACGTTAGGCGTGTTGGGCAGCGTCTCGCGCAAATATGCTCACAAAATTCCGTTTATTGTCAAGCTCAATCACAACGAGCTACTCACCGTTCCGAATCAGTACGATCAGATCATGTTCGCGTCAGTCGAGCAAGCTTGGAATCTGGGAGCAGTTGCGGTTGGAGCCACGATCTACTTTGGTTCAGAACAATCAACGCGCCAAATTCAAGAAGTCAGTCAAGCGTTTGCCCTCGCGCATGAATATGGCATGGCAACAATTCTCTGGTGCTATCTGCGAAACAATGCGTTTAAACAAGACAAAGACTATCATCTCGCAGCCGACCTGACCGGACAGGCAAATCACTTGGGAGTGACGATCGAAGCCGACATTATCAAACAAAAACTACCCGAAGTGAACAACGGTTACGCCGCAGTTGCAAAAGCAACCGGGGAAAGCTACGGCAAAACTGACCCTAGAGTTTACAGCGATTTAACCACGGATCACCCGATCGACCTGACGCGCTATCAACTACTCAACTGCTATGCCGGACGAGCCGGATTGATCAACTCCGGTGGTGCATCGGGAAAGAATGATTTTGCTGAAGCGATTCGGACTGCTGTAATCAACAAACGGGCAGGCGGAACGGGATTGATTTCGGGACGGAAAACCTTTCAGCGTCCGTTTGAGGATGGCGTGAAACTCTTTCATGCGATTCAGGATGTCTATCTGTCTTCAGAGATTACGATCGCGTAAACATCCCGTTAAGATTTAAGCCTCAAATTTTGGGGATCGCGGTAGAATCTAGGTCTTGAGTCGGGGTTCGATCGCGATTCCCGCATTCAAGCGTTGCATTCTGAAAAAATTGATATGAAACTGGCAGCACGAGTAAGTCAAGTGACCCCCTCGCTCACCCTCGCGATCGACGCAAAAGCCAAAGCGATGAAGCGAGACTGTATTGATGTCTGTAGCTTTAGCGCGGGGGAACCCGATTTCGATACGCCAGACCATATCAAGCAAGCCGCTGCAACCGCTCTAATGCAGGGGAAAACGCGCTACGGTCCCGCCGCCGGAGAACCGTTACTCAGAGCCGCGATCGCTGCCAAGCTCCAACGCGAGAACAACCTCAGCTATCAACCCGAAAACATCATCGTCACCAATGGCGGCAAGCACTCGCTCTATAACCTCATGCAGGCGTTCATTGACCCCGGAGATGAAGTGATTATCCCGGCTCCCTACTGGGTGAGCTATCCCCAAATGGTGAAGCTTGCAGGCGGAGTTCCGGTGATTGTCAAAACCAGTGCAGAAAACCAATTCAAAATCACTCCGGATCAACTGCGACAAGCGATCACCGACAAAACAAAGCTATTTATTCTCAATTCCCCCTCAAATCCGACTGGAATTGTCTACACACCGGACGAAATTCGGGCGATCGCGCAGGTTGTGGTCGAGCAAGAAATCTATGTGGTTTCAGACGAAATCTACGAGCGCTTACTGTACGACGATGCTGAACACTTAAGCATTGCGGCAGTCAGTCCAGAAGCGTTCGATCGCTCGATCATCAGTCACGGATTTGCCAAAGCTTATTCGATGACAGGCTGGCGCGTGGGTTATCTTGCAGGCAACCTTAATCTGATTCAAGCTGCAACCAAACTGCAAGGACATAGCACCTCGAATGTCTGTACGTTTGCTCAGTACGGCGCGATCGCAGCTTATGAAGATCCGCGATCGAATGAATCCGTTGAACTCATGCGCCAAGCGTTTGCAGAAAGAAGAACAGCGATTTTAGATCTCGTGCGGGCAATTCCGGGATTAAGCTGCATTGAGCCAAACGGCGCATTCTATTTAATGATCAATATTAGTGAGTTGGGCATGAGTTCGTTAGAGTTCTGTGATGAATTACTGACAAAGCAAAACGTTGCAGCGATTCCAGGAATTGCCTTTGATGCAGACGATCACATTCGCTTATCTTACGCAACGGACATGACGACGATCGAGCGAGGCATCGATCGCTTGGCAACTTTCACGAAGTCAAAATTGTAACTTCGTTCAGCGCTGATCCGCTAAAATTAGGAGCCTTGCATTGAGTCGTCGGGATAAGCTACTAATCAAAATCCTGCTGGGAACTTCCGATACGAATATTGCCTTCAAGCCGCTGTGCCAACTGCTACTTAGTCTAGGTTTTGACGAACGGATTCAGGGGAGCCACCATATCTTTTCTAAAGAAGGAATTGAAGAAATTTGAAACCTTCAACCTAAACAAGGAAAAGCTAAACCCTATCAGGTTCAACAGGTTCGTAATGTAATTTTGAAGTATCAACTTGGAGATCAAGATGAAGATTAAGTATGAACTGATTATCTACTGGAGCGAGGTCGATCAATCTTTTATTGTTGAAGTACCTGAATTGCCAGGTTGTGCAGCAGATGGCGAGACATATCAAGAAGCGGTGCAGAATGTTGAAGCCGTGATCCAATGTTGGATTACGACTGCACGAGAGTTAGGACGACCCATTCCAGAACCGAAAGGACGGCTACTATTTGCGTGACTGATATGACGACGATCGAGCGAGGCATCGATCGCTTGGCAACTTTCGTAAAGTCGAAACTCTAAGGTCAAGCAGTGCAAATTTGCTAAAGAGGAAATTGATAATTCTGAATTAAGTGTGTTGCGCTCAATCAATTCGATGGAAATCAGGTGAAACTTAGCTTTGATTGGATCTGGCAGTTGGTGATTGCAGCGCTTTGTAGTTATGCGATCGGATGTTTCGTGCTGTTGCTTGCACAGTCACGCTTCATCTTCTTTCCCACCCGCACGATTTACCAAACTCCTGGGGATCTGGGTTTATCGGCTGAAGAAATCTGGCTTCCGATCGAGAACAAGTTTGGTCAAACAGAGCGGATTCACGGCTGGTGGCTTGCGGGAAAGCCTCCGAATTTGGGGACAGTGCTATATTTTCACGGTAACGGCGGCACACGGGGCGGCATTGATCAAATGGATCGAATTCACCAGCTTGGTTTCTCAGTATTGGTGATTAGCTATCGCGGCTATGGCAAAAGTGAAGGTGGGTTTCCCTCTGAATCACAAGTGTATGAAGACGCTCAGGCAGCTTGGAACTATCTCACGCGCGATCGCAGCATTTCACCCAAGCAAATCACACTTTATGGTTATTCGATCGGGGGTGCAGTGGCGATCGAGCTTGCGCTCAGACATCCTGATGCGAGAGCGCTGATAGTTCAAAGTACCTTCACTTCAATGAAAGACATGGCGATGAGACAATCCCAGTTTCGGTTCTTGCCGCTGGATCTGATTTTGACGCAGCGATTTAACTCGATCGACAAAGTGAAATCCCTCAAAATGCCTGTGCTTTTGCTTCATGGAGATGCCGATACCTTAGTTCCGCCTGCGATGAGTCAAGCTTTGTATGATGCCACACCGACTCCGAAACAATTGTTATTGATTCACGGCGCAAACCATAATGATGCAGAATTTACAATTGAACATTTAGCAGCGATTCGGCAGTTTGTTGAACCCGATCGCTGACCGGAGTGCCACACGATGTCTGATTTACCGCCGTTAAACACTGATACGATTTGGGCAATTCTCAAAGAGACGATCGATGATCCCACCGCAAATCGCCTCGTTTGTCATTACTTAGGCTATGACGATGCAACCGTTCCCCCAGACTGGTTAGCGGCATATCCTGAACCACCGAACTTTATCGAAAGTCGTCCTGCCGTAGTGAAATTGACGCGATCGATTCCGCCTGAGAACAAGCAACTGCTGAAAGAACAGCTTGGATTTACGGGATATCGCATGGATGAACTGGTGCCGCGAAAAACCCGTCGTGCAACAATGGCAAACTGGCTGCTAAGTTATATGCAGCAGAACAATATTGACTTTTAGAGGACTCACCCGATGGGAATCGAACGCCGCATGTCGAGAGAAATGTTTCTCGCTGCTGAAACCGTTCAGCTACGCCAAGCTTGTTTTACGCCTGGAAGAGTCTATCAACCCGGTCGCTACATTGCGGGTGAACTTCCCGACGTTGCCTTTGAAATGGGCTTGGTTGATCGGTTGCCTCCGGTGCGGGGTAAGAGCGCCGAGATGCGTGAACAACCGGATGCAGAATGATCCTTACGCCTGGATTGAACAATCCCTCAGCGCGATCGACCGCGCAGGCTGGCATCGATCGACGACAACACTCGATCGTCCGGGTGCCGTGATTCAAATCGACGATCGTACTTATCTGAACTTTGCTAGCAATGACTATTTGGGATTGGCAACCGACGATCGATTGATGAATGCTGCGATCGCAGCGGTTCAGCAATACGGCACAGGCAGCACCGGATCACGATTGCTCACCGGACATCGCGCTCTGCACCGGGAATTAGAGCGAGCGATCGCACAGTTAAAGCAATCCGAAGATGCAATTGTGTTTAGTTCTGGATACTTAGCCAACTTGGGCACGATCGCGGCTTTAGTGGGCAAACGCGATTTGATTCTTGCTGATCAATACAATCATTCCAGCTTACGCAATGGTGCGATTGTCAGTGGTGCAACCCTCCTAGACTATGCTCATTGCAATGTTCAAGATCTACAAACGAAGCTAGAGCAACAACGATCGCAGTTCCAAAGATGTCTAATCCTGACAGATACCGTGTTCAGTATGGATGGTGATCTCTGCCCGCTGCCTGAAATTTTGGACTTAGCAGATCAGTTTGAATGTATGGTGTTGGTCGATGAAGCTCATGCAACCGGAGTAATGGGAGCTACAGGTGCGGGATGCGTAGAGCATTTTGGTTGTACCGGACGGGTACTCATTCAAATGGGAACCTTGAGCAAAGCGCTCGCAAGCTTAGGCGGCTATGTGACGGGAACTGCATCCCTGATTGATTTCCTCAGAAATCGCGCTCCGAGTTGGATCTATACAACCGGACTTTCACCCGCTGATACTGCTGCTGCTTTGTGTGCAGTTCAAATTGTTCAGGAAGATTCAGGGCGGCGATCGCAGCTTTGGCAAAACATCGCTTACCTCAAATCGAACCTTACAAATTTAATTTTATTGCCTTCAGAGTCTCCGATTCTCTGCTGGCAATTGCCCCATGTCCAAACGGCACTACAAATCGCTCAGTTTCTCCAAGCACAAGGCATCTTCGCACCTGCCATTCGTCCGCCAACTGTTCCCACAAGTCGAATTCGGATCACGGTCATGGCAACGCATGAAG
>DATJEM010000410.1:0-4658 GCA_035496615.1 Leptolyngbya sp. | reverse complement strand
TGCGATCTTGAATTCGCAAATTCTAGAAACGATCGCGTGTGAATGCTATGCCGTGATTCGAGCAGAATCTAACCGACTTTACCGCAAACTTTAGCGCGATCGTTCCCGCATTTGCGACCCTTGCGATCACGCCTCTTCTGCCACTTCAGGACTCTGTTCGACTGCGGTTGTCTCGGCTTGCGGCACATAGAAACTCGCGACTAAGGCGATGCTCAACCACCACAGCACACTGACTTCTGGGCGATACCACACCGTATCCACCGTTCCATGCCCTAACATTCCTGCCATTGTCGCGATCGCACCCATCAGCCAAAACCCGCTCGCATCCCCCACTGCTCTGAGTCTTCGCAGTTGCACAAAGCCCTGGTTGAAGGTCACCAACAACAACCACAAGAACGCTGTCAATCCAATTAGACCCGACTCGACCGCAACTTCTAACAGCACAGAATAAGCGCTTAGCGCACTAAATCGCGCCTGAGAATAAAGCGGATAAATGTGCTTAAATACCAAATCTCCCGGACCAAATCCCAGAATCGGGCGATCGTGAATCATCGCAATCACCGATCGCCAAACATTTAGCCGAAACGCATTACTACTATCCCCGCTTCCCGCAAACATACTTGCTACCCGATACCGAAACGGAGTCACAAATAGAATCCCCAGCACCGTGATCCCTGCCAATCCGCCAAACACTAGCGGCAATGCCCACAGCCGCAAAAATCGGGGTAGATAAGCACCCCACCAGTACCGCAGCAGCACCACCATCACCAACGCTGCCACGACCAACCCGATCCAACCGCCGCGGCTTTGAGTCAGCAGCAAACAGGCAGTGTTTACTCCAAACGTGACGATCGCCAACGCTTTCGGTAACCATCGTTTCCAGGCAAAAATGGCGCTAAATGACAGCCACACCGCAGGCATCAAATACCCCGCGAGTAAATTCGGATTGCCTAAGAAGCTATATACCCGCGTCGATTTTGCCAGCGGAGACTCCGGATCAACCCAAGTCGCCAACGCATCCGCCCCATAAAACGCCTGCCGAATTCCATAGCTGCTGACGACGAGCGTCACGAGCAGAAATAGGGTGATGCAGAACGATCGCAGTTTCGGCGATCGCAACACTCGCGCCATCAAGATAAAAAACATCAAATACAGCGACAGCTTGCCTAATCCGACAAACGCAAACCGCTTCAGGGGAGACAGCGCCGCCGCGATCGAGGCAATCCCCCAAAATAGCATCACCAGCAGGTGAATCGGTGTTAATCCAGTCCGTGGATCGTCATCGGAAAGCGTTAACAACACCCAGAACAAAATGCAGGTCATCAATAGCCAGCCGATTAAATCCGTTGCAACAAATGGAGAAACGACAAAAACCAGACTGATTAATAGAGCCGCGATTGCATCTCCCTGCTGCATCAGCCAGCTTTGCTGTCGCCAAGATTGCAGCGATCCCACCAGTTGATAGACATAGCTTACCGATCGCCACTGTCGCAGCGGGAGCGCCGTTAACGTCACAGATTGCCAAACCGAATTCATACGCGAATATCCCATGCTTTGAAGCAAAATAGCCCAACCGAATTGGGCTAGGGCTATTATCCGCGATATTGACGTTTTGACAAGGCTATTGGGTGAGGCGGGGTAAGGTAATCACATATCGATACCCCGGTTCTGAAGCGCCTTGAATCAGAATTTGTCCGCCATGCATTTCTGCCAATTGCCGACTCAGCAACAAACCGAGATTTTTTCGCACCGCATCCGCATCGGGAATGTCTGCTTCATCCAGATCCGCTAAGTTGATTGTACTCAGAGCCGCAGAAATCGGCATCAGTCCGGCACTGGATCGATGTCCATTACTCGGCGACACATCGTACTCAAAAGCCGCGATCGTACTCGGTGTCATCATTTCGCTATAAGTCATGCCATCCCCCAGACAAGGATGAGATGCCCAAACCGTGAGGCGAACGCCATTACTTTTCTGAGACACGTGCAGCCGAATGATACTACCCGCTGTAGAGGATTGAATCACGCTGAAGATGAGGTGATAGAGCAGTTGCCGAATTTTCTCTTTATCGAGCAGCCAGATTCGATTTCCAGGTTCGACTGAGAGCCGAATTTGCTGTTCTCGACGACCAGCGGCTTGCTCTAGCGTGCTGATTGCTTGCTGACACGTCATTTCGATATCCACCGACGATAGATTCAACAGTCGGCTACTGTCATCAAGCTGCGAAAGTTCTAAAATTTCCTTTACTAAAGATAATAGGTACTGTCCACTGTGATGAATGATATCAAGATATTCTTTCTGCTTACTTGTGAGCGGGCCATAAATTTCACGATTGAGAACGCTTGCCATTCCCATCACTGATGTTAGGGGGGTTCGTAGCTCCTGGGTCAGTTGGGCAAGGAGTTCAAATTTAACCGGGTTTGGAGGTGGGTTGAGCGGGGGCGACTGCGCGATCGCAATGGAAGTCCCGACTGCCTGAGATTTCATTAGGTGCAACCGTTCATACTCGCTCATGCACAACCGCGCAATCAGCATGAGAAACTCAGCATCTCTTTCTGTGAAGTTACGGGGACGAGAATCCATGATGCACAGTGTTCCGATACAGTCGCCTGTCACCGTAACTAAAGGCGCACCGAGGTAGGCACGAATTCCGTACTGTTGAGCCAGCAGCGAATTGGCGAAAGTAGGATGATCCAGGGTGTCATCGATCGCTAAAACCTGCTGACTATCGACAACGTGAACACAAAAAGCTTCTTCACGCGGCAATTGGCGCGATAGAGCCAGTTCATTCATCAAGCCTAATCGTGACAGTCCCACTGCCGATTTGAACCACTGCCGAGACTGATCCATCAGTCCCAACAAACAAATTGGGGCGCTGAGTGAGTGAGCCGCCGTCTGGGTCGCTTCTTCAAAAATCGGTACATTTTCGGTATCGAGCAAGCCGAGTTCCGTCAGTACTAATGTACGCTGCTGCTCACGGGCGACAGTCGTTAACCCATCCAATCGACAAAAAAGTCTGATTTCGGGGATTCCCATTCCAACCCCTACCCTCGATCTAACTAAAGAACTTTTGGACAATCGCACCCTAAATGTTTTTCAACTCATCGGGCTAGAGCGTCTTCAACTATACAAAGATTGCCCTGACTTGTGGATGGATCAACGATTCTGCCCAAGCGAGATTACGGAAGTTTAAGCGTTCTGACTAGATGCGTCCTAGCAGCACTACGGATGCGGCGGCGCGAACGGCTTTACTGAATCCAAGCGGGGTGATTCAGTAAAGCTGCCATGACGCGGACTCCGCGGAGTTGATTGGATAAGGGGAGATGTCCTCGCGGAGCCATTAAGCTCCAAGTGAAACCGTCCGGATAGCGTGTCCAATTGTATCCGGATTTCCACCCAATCCGATCCCAAAGTTTCTCCCACTTCTTGCCGACGCTCATCCAGATCTGACGTTGTACAGAGAAACCGTACTGATAGTCGGAGTGGGCAAGCCACAGTCCATCGATCGTCAATAAGTCGGCTATGGGGAAATTTTCGACTTCGGTGAAATACAGCCATTTGCGTAACGTTGCGGATTCTCCAGCCAGTTCACAAAGCTTTTGAATGGTCAGGCGATCGGCTTCTTGAAATTTCTGCTGGGCTAAAAGTTGCTGAAGTTCGGTGTAGTCGATGTTGCGATCGGACTGAAGCGGCACGGTTCCGGTAGGAAAATGTTGCTGAAGAAATTCGATTGCTCTTGACGCTTGAGAATTCAATAGCGCTTGATAAATTTTGGCTGTGGCTCGGCTCGGTTTGGGGTGTTCGATTAGAAAGTGCATCAGTACGGGGAATCCGTCTTCGCCAAGTGTGGTGAGTTCGTCGATCGCTTGAAGCTGCACTTTTTCGGAGTCGGATCGAAGCTTCAGTTGGAGATCCGCAATGCTGTCAGGAAGATCGAGGGCTGAAGAAGTTTCTAAGTGAGTCATGTAAACCGTGAGTGTTAAGGGTTTGGGGATTTGCCCCTCAAGATTCGATCGACGGTTGCGGGGGTTGAAGTTGGCACTTCGACATCGATCAGCCGAACTTGTCCGCCGTAGGACTGCACGATCGCGGCTTCGGGCAGGGTTCGTAAATTGTAGTCGCCTTTCTTAGCATAAATCTCAGGGTGTAGAGCTTCAACTAGTTGGCAGGGTGTTTTTTCTGAAAAAATCACCACTCCATCGATGGATTTCAGTGCAGCGAGGACTTCTATGCGTTCTCGCTTTGAAACCATCAGACGCGCCGGAATTCGATCCAGTTTAATCGATCGAATGGAAGCCTCCCTATTTAAGCTAACCCCTAACGATCGTCCAAATTATCTGGAAATTGTCTGGAAATTGTCTGGAAATTGTCTGGCGTGGCTGAGAGAGCGAAGGTGTCCAGGATGCCATCGATCGAAGTAATCGTTTGTCAAAACCAGCGGTCGCGATTGTTTGGGAGATTGGGCGATCGCATTTTTTAGGTCAGCTAACGCATAAACGCCCGAAATCATTTATCTTCAGCGGCTACGGATTCATTGTTATTTGGGAGGCTATACCCTTTCTCGAAAGCGTAACGCACCAACTGCGATCGATTGTCCAGTTGCAGCTTGCTCAGAATGTTGCTTAAGTGCGTTTGGACGGTACGGGGACTGACAAAT
>DATJEM010000409.1:0-3533 GCA_035496615.1 Leptolyngbya sp. | reverse complement strand
ATCGGCGATCGCGCCTTCGAGATCATTCCACTGCAACCGCATTTGGGCACGGGCATCTAACGCATCGGTACGATCGGGATCGAGTCGAAGCACAACATCAAAATCGCGGAGTGCGCCAGCCTGATCGCCAAGTTCTCCTCGCAGTTGGGCACGACTGCGGTAGGCAACCATTAGATTTGGGTCAAGCTTGATTGCTGCACTGAAGGAATCGATCGCCGCTTGGTTTTGGTCTGGTTCAAGCTGGCTTACGCCCTGTAGATAATATTCTTCAGCCGTTCGGGGTGCGGCTAATTGAGGGCGAGTTCCTGTAAGAGAGGAACGATCGACATTGACGGGCAAAGGGTTTAAATCGGGCGATCGTTTGATCAATTCCAACACCAGATTGGTTGAAATTCCTGCCAGAAATCCAGTTCCTCCGGTTTGTCCAAAGATGGCAATCACGCGCCCGCTTGCATCAAAAATCGGACTACCACTCATTCCCGGAGTCGCCACCATCGCGAAGTTGAGGGTATATCCTTCACGATGCACATCCTTCATTTGCGAGGAGAAAAAGCCTTTACGGAACTCTACTGGTTCTTTGCCGAACTTAATATCATTTCTGCCCGGATAGCCATTGACCCAGATCAAATCTCGTTTTACAAGCTGAGTCGAATCGCCAAAAGTCGCGATCGGATAGGTCTGCGGCGATCGAAACAAGACCACCGCGACATCCGGAATACCATTCGATTGCTCAAAGGTATAAACATCAGTCACCCGATAGCGTTTGCCATCTGTAGCGCGAATCTCAAAGCTTAACGTGCGATCGCACTGTCCGGCAGTGTTCAAAGCACAAATAACATGGCGATTTGTCAACACTGCATAGGTATTTCCCTGTTTCGCAATCACCACCCCAGAGCCAGATTGACTTCCGGTTTTTCCATATCCCAACACTTGAACGGTAATCGGTTGAGCCGTTTTTTGAATTTCCGGTACAGAGAGAACGGCTTTGGCGATCGCGCTTGAAGGTTGACCAATAGCGATCGTCATCCCAGCGAAGAAGCCGACGGTAAAACGGAAGCGAGTCATTGAGGAACCCCCGCTAAGCGAGTTAATGATTTTTAAAAGTAGAAGCCCTTGAAGCGCGTCTAAAAGCTCAATTCTAAAAAGCTCAATACAGGAATCTTACAAGACGCGCCGTTTTCATCGAGATAGCTTAAGCTTGTTTTCTGATCTTCTCTATGTGTGCTATGCCTCAACCGATTCTCTATCTCGCAATCACTAATCATGGTTTCGGACACGCGACCCGTACCGCTTCGATCGCGGCTGAAATTCAACGGCTTGACCCTGAAATCGTGTTGATATTAGTGACAACGGCTCCACGATCGCTGATTGAGGCATATCTGCCCGGAGATTTTATCCATCGCCCTCGCGCTTTAGATGTTGGCATCATTCAAAGCGATAGTTTAACCATGGATAAACCTGCCACGTTGGAGAAGCTGCACCAGATCAAACAACAGCAGCGATCGACCATTGCTAGTGAAGTGAATTTTATTCGTCAAAATCGCGTCGGCTTGGTGCTGGGCGACATTCCTCCGTTAGCGGCTCCGATCGCTCATGCAGCAGGCATTCCGGGCTGGATGATGGGCAACTTCGGATGGGACTTTATCTATCGAGATTGGGGCGGCGAGTTTATTGAGATGGCAGATTGGATTGCAGAATGTTTTGCTCAGTGCGATCGCTTGTTTAGAATGCCGTTTCATGAACCGATGAGCGCTTTTCCAACCCTTACAGATGTGGGTTTAACGGGAGTTGATCCTCGATTTAATGCAGCGGAAATCTTGGCGAAATTTGACTTAGCTGAAACACCAAAAGAAAAGATCATTTTGGTAACTTTTGGCGGATTGGGACTCGATCGCGTTCCCTATGAAAACATGAATCGCTTTCCTGACTACAAGTTTCTTTGTTTCAACCTAGAAGCTCCAAACTTACCCAATCTAATCAAGATTGACGATCGCTTTTATCGCCCGATCGATCTCTTACCTGTCTGTGGTCGCCTGCTAACCAAACCGGGTTACAGCACCTTCTCTGAAGCTTGCCGCTACGATGTGCCAATCTCAACTGTCACCCGCGATGGCTTTGCCGAATCTCCAATTTTGCTCGAAGGAATTCGGAACTACGCCCCCCATCAAATTTGGTCGATCGATGAATTTTTCAGCGGCGATTGGAGCGGAATCAGTCAACCGATGAACCCACCTCGCAAATCTGAGAAATTGACGAAAGATGGAAATTTGACGATCGCGCAAGCTGTTGTGGAGTATCTGCGATCGTGACACACTCTACCAGCCAGCCTAAAGTTAGGCAAGCACGAACTCAACCAGCGAATTGATTCCTAAAGCGTATTCAACATCATCAATGCGATCGCGATCGCGCCATTCATCGATCACACTCAATAAACACCGCACCGCCAAATCCCGCTGAATCAGTTCAGTCACCGCTTGCCAAGCATCCGGGGCATTTGAGAAAAAGCCAAGCTGAATCATTCCGCCTTCGTGCCACCAAACTCCGACCCAGCCTGAATCTTGTTCTGTGATTTCGATTTGTTGTCCGAGGTATTTCATGATGGCTCTGCTCCAAATCTGCGTCTTGATTAGTATCAGAATACGAACCGCGATCGCCCTCTGTCCTCTACTAAAAAGAAGGGATTCTAACTTGCACCTCTCTCTTAAGGAGAATAACAACGATACAATCCCAAATCCTGTACATTCAATCAAATCGTCGATTGAATTTATGTCGCACTTCGAGTGACCAGTCCCCAGAGGAAAATTGCGATCATTGCGCCCAATATTGCCACCATCAAGCCAGGAAAATTGAATCCAGAAGCGGCAAGGCTAATGGTTCCAGTTGTCAGCAGCGAGAACAAACTACCACCCAAAAATGAGCCAGCAATGCCGAGAATTAGGGTGCTGAAAATCCCGCCGCCTTGCCGTCCAGGGTAGAGAAGTTTCGCGATCGCGCCTGCCACAATCCCTAGCAAAGCCCAAGCAATGATATTCATCCTAATCCCTCGTGGAGTGTCAATATTTCGCTGATCGATTGAGAGCCTGCCAGCCCAATCAATTTTCTGTTTAGAAAAACAGTATATCTATGCTTTTGTTTATGGTAAGCGAATAAATTTTTTATTTAACAATCGAATTTTTTGTTATTTTGAATGGATTATTTATTCTCTGCAATACGCAAGAGAAGTTTCCGACTCTGGAGCAAAGCCGGAAACCTGAATTTCACGATCGTGATGAAGTTGGAATCGCTTCTCGTGAAGGAGAAAGAATCTGCGATCGTGTCGGTTCCAAATGCCCGTTTGACTGTGTGACCGGAGTGGTAACTTGAACCGCGTTACGAGATTCAATCAGTTCGATCGCTCGCGTGACGCTTTCGGGCAGAATTACTACCAAACTTCCTGGGGTTGCCGTGTCGAGCGCCGTTTGAATCGCCGTGATTTCATCTAGAATCGTTTCGTACCGGGCATCCGGTTTCGTTGCCTGAATGCCTTGAACAAT
>DATJEM010000408.1:0-2659 GCA_035496615.1 Leptolyngbya sp. | reverse complement strand
GTTGGGTGCAGTTGTGCGAAATTTGCTTGAACGCACTCAGATGATCGAAACCGCATGGCGATCGCGTCAAGAAATCGAGCCGCCTGAAGCAGTAGGACGAGAAAAACCGATCGCGGATGTGGATATTGCCTTCACCGATCGAGAACGAGAGGTGCTAACCCTGTTAAGCGATGGGTTGTCGAATATTCAGATTGGCAACCATCTACATTTGAGTTCGCGCACCGTAGAAAAGCACGTCAGCAGCTTATTAAGGAAAACAGAAACGAGCAATCGAGCCGAATTAGTCCGATTTGCGATGGATCATCATTTGGTGGTTTGAGAAATTCAGATCGAAACCCCTTAACCCAGACTCGGTTTCAGGTTGGGCAAAGGTTGAGGCTACGATCGCGGTTGGCAGTCGATGCGTTTCTCAAGCGATCGACTGTCTATCTAAACTCTGACGCATCTGATCTAGACGAACGCTGGAAGAATGGGAACCAGCAGCGAATCGATCATTCGTTTTTCAGCCGCTTCAAGCCACTGATTTGGGCATCTCCCCCATTAATTGAGAGACAGCAAAAACAGGGCTAAGAGTCTTTAGCGGCAACTCCTTCACCTTCAGCAATCTTGTTCTTATCGTCCTTATAATTGTTAAGATTCAGTATTGATTGCTGCACCTGCTGACTAGGAGTTCCCTGTGAGTCTGAAACCGCTGATGAAACCTGCTGGTGTGAAAGTGGTGTTGATTGGTTCTGCGATCGCGCTTGCTCTAACTGGATTTGGCATTTTTTCCTACTCTATTTTTCGCCCTGGTTCGCACTCTCCTGCCCAACCTTCAACGGCTCAACCTTCTCCAACCGATGCGGTGAGTGCATTGGGACGGCTAGAGCCAGAAGGCGGCGTGATCAAGGTTTCGGCTCCGACAGCTTCGGCAGCGGGTGGATTCGGGGGAGCGCGGGTCGAACGAGTCTTGGTGAAAGAAGGGCAGCAAGTGAAAGCCAATCAGCCGCTAGCGATACTAGATACTTACCCAACGTTGTTAGCTTCGGTGATGCAGGCGGAAGCGCAGGTGAAAGAAGCAGAAGCGCGAGTCGCTCAGGTGCAGGCTGGCGCGAAACAGGGTGATATCAATGCTCAACGGGCGACTGTGTTGCGGGCGCAGGCAGAACTGCCGAAAGCTGAAGCGGAATTCTTCAAAGTCGATGCTGAGTTTCAAAAAGCCAAGCAGGACTACGATCGCTTTCTCTCTCTCTACAAACAAGGGGCAGTCAATGAATTGGAAGTGAGTAATCGAAAGCTAACTCTCGATACTACCGAAAAGCAGCGTCAACAAGCCGCCCAAGCAGTCCAGCAGGCAAGACTGGAGTTTGAAGGCACAAAGCAAACCTTAAATAGTGTGGCAGAAGTGCGCCCGACCGATGTTCAACAAGCGAATGCAAGTCTGCAAGTCGCGATCGCCAACTTTCAACGATCGCAAGCGGAGTTAGATAAAGCGATCGTCCGGTCTCCCTCAGATGGGCAAGTGCTAAAAGTTCATACTGATCCGGGTGAAGTCGTCGGCAATGAGGGCGTAATCGATTTGGGGCGCACGAGCCAAATGTATGTCGTTGCCGAAGTTGATGAGAACTCGATCGAGCGGGTGAAAGTGGGACAACGCGCCAAGATTACAGGATTTGCATTTTCGGGAGAACTGATGGGAACGGTCGATCGAGTCGGGTTGCAAATTGGTAAAAACGCGGTTCTGAACACTGATCCAGTGGATAAAACAGATACTCGAATTGTGGAAGTGAAGATTCGCTTAGATCACAGTGAAGCTGTTGCCGGATTGACGAATCTGCAAGTTAAAGTCGCGATCGCTCCGCTATCCGTATCCGAACCCTAGACAGGAAGTATTTTAATGTTTGCCATTCCCCTCGCTTGGCTACAACTGAAGCGTGAGAAAGTTCGATTGTTAGTCGCACTGGCTGGCATCGGATTTGCCGTGATTTTGATGTTTCTGCAATTGGGCTTTCAGGATGCGCTGTTTGAAAGTGCGATTACGCTACACCGCAACATTGCAGGCGACATCTTTTTGATCAGTCCGCAATCGACTTCGCTGATTTCGATGAAAAGCTTTCCAGAACGGCGATTGTATCAATCGTTGGGCTTTTCAGGAGTGAAATCAATTAGTCCGATTTACATTGGATTTGGGATTTGGAAGAATCCGTTTTGGCAAGGTCTGCCTGCACCCCAAACCCGCAGTATTTTGGTGATTGGAACGAATCCAGGCGATGATATTTTCGCGGTTCCGGGCGTGTCCGAGAATCGATCGAAGATTCAGTTGACCGATGTTGTGCTGTTTGATAGTGCATCTCGTCCTGAGTTTGGTCCAGTTTCAGAGAAGTTCAAAGCCCTAAGTCCAACTGATGCCGCAATTCGGACAGAAGTAGAGTCGCGGCGGGTTGAGATTGGCGGATTGTTTCGGCTAGGAGCTTCATTTGGTGCGGATGGAAATCTGATCACAAGCGATCTAAACTTTCATCGAATTTTTCCCAGTCGCGATCCGGATCTGATTGATATCGGTGTGATCACACTCGAACCCGGCGCAAATTTAGAGGCGACTTTAGCGCGATTTAAAGCGCTTCCCGGTGAGCGGAGAGTTGATCCACAGAAGCAGCCTGAAGCCACTCAAGAAGATTTC
>DATJEM010000407.1:0-3477 GCA_035496615.1 Leptolyngbya sp. | reverse complement strand
ATGATGCCGCTCTTCACAACATTGGGCGGATGGTTATTTCTCGGTCAGCGGTTTAGCGCTCAGTTTTGGATCGGTTTAGTAGTCGCTCTGACAGGCGCGATTGTTCTCGGATCTGGAGACTTAAGGTTGGCAGACGAAGTGATTTGGGGTGACATCGCCGCACTTGGCGCAGCCGTTATTATCGCGATCGAAATGCTGATCGTAGAACAGTTACGCACTCGACTTGCTACGACTATCATCACTATGAGCGAATGCGCGATCGCGGCGCTTCTGATCCTGCCCACGGTTTTGTGGAGCGGTTCATCTATTCTGCCGCCCTCATGGTCAAGTGGTTTGGCGGTGATTGCAGCCGCAGTGGTGACACAAGTGATCGGACATGGATTGTTGACGTATAGCTTGAAGCAGTTTTCAGCCGGATTGACTTCTGTCGTTCTGTTAGCGGCTCCGGTGATTGCGGCTCTCCTGGCGATCGTGTGCTTTGGGCAAACGATCCAAATGTGGAGCGCGATCGCGTTTCTCATTGTATTGGTGGGAATCTACTACGCTGTGACTGCTCCCACCGTAGAGCAAGCGATCCAAATCGGTGATGATCAACCCTCCGATTCTGTCGGCTAATATTCGCTTGCGGCTTGAAGCAATGACTCTCGCTTTTTTCTCTGTCGATCGACGGACGTGCTAAAGCGCGAAGTTCGGTCACACTACCAAACAACCTTCTCTAGATGAGCCGCCTAGACCATGAGCAATCGCATGAATCGTCGAATTGGGTTAGAGCAAGAGTTTTTTATTGTTAATGCAGAGGGTGTGATTGTCGATCGCGCGGATGAGCTTTTGCAAGGTTGTCGTCATCTCGCCCAAGCTGAAGGGCGTAACCCGAAGAACTTTGCGCCAGAGTTCATCAAAAGCATGGTCGAAATTAACACCGATCCGGCTGAAAATATAGCCGTGCTTGCCGACTACTATCTAAATAATCTGCAAATCCTGTTGAGGGTAGCTAAGCCATTAGGATTGCGACTTTATCCGCTCTCGCAATATCCGCTACATCTCTCTCCGACGATTCGCGATCAGCCAAACTATCATATTCAAGCGCAAACGGTGGGCTACGATCGCTTTCTAAACGCAGGTCGCTGCATTGGCACCCATTTGCATCTAGAGCTACCGGAAGGCACGATCGATCCTCAAGTCGGAATTTCTTACCAAGTTTCATCTGAAGCCCGCGATGAAGCAGTGAATCTACATAACTTAGCAACCGCGATGGATGCAGGAATCATTGCCCTATCTCGCGCCTGCCCATTTTACGAAGGCAAAGTAGTAGGGTTAGCCGCACGCACAGTTCACTATCGCGGCAATCGAAGCTTTGGCTGGGAAGGCGTTTACACCCAACTCCCTGAAGTCGGATCACTGCGACCCTATGCCGAAAGCGTCGAGCAGCTTGTAGAGCAGCAGTTTGAGCGATACTATGCTTGGCTTGCCGCAATGGATCGCGCCTCAGTCGAACGATCGCAGTTTCTCACTGCTGGAGGGAGCTTACTCAAATCAGCTTGGAATCCGGTGAGGCTGAACCATCACGGCACGATCGAACTGCGTCAAACCGACGGGAACTATCCTGCGGTGATTTTGGCGATCGCGGCTTTAGTTTACAGCGCTGCTGATCGCGTCCGGCGCGAGAATTTGACGGTACGCCCTGCGGCTGGAGCGCATACCTTTGAAGTGAAAGATCAGCGACTAACCGTACCTGAATTTAGCTATCTCAAAGGCGAATTATTGTATGCTGCTGCGACTGAGGGCGTAAAACACATTGAAGTGAAACAATATCTAGATTCCTTGCTGCAATTTGCGATCGCGGATCAAGCCGAAGGTTCAGTTTATCTAGAACGTCTTCAGACAACCCTGCGAAATGCTGATCTTGAACATCCTTACCAAACGACCGAAGCCGAGGTCTTAGCGCAGTTTGCCCCCGCTACGGCTGAACTATCCAGAGAAACTGGATTAGCCCTAGTAAGGACTGCCTGCGATCAGCTAGAAGCGCAGGTAGAATCGTTCCTGAGCCAGCACAAAGTAAAAAATCGCAAAGCAAAAAATCTTCCAGACCTTTAAGCCCAAAAATTAATCCAAAAAATCTCAGTCTGAAACCGATTTCAGGCTCAATTTACCTAGTCCGATAGATGAATTTTTGCACTCAATTCAGTGAAGCTATAACACCATTCTCCTGAACTCCCTATGCCTGATCCCAACTTGCCCGCATCGATCAAACAGCCTATACATCAAGCTGCCTCTCATTCATGGTTTGAGAAGCTCGCCCGATTTGGATTTGCAGCAAAAGGACTCGTTTATTTCATTGTAGGACTACTAGCCGCGCAAGCCGCGATCGGAGCCGGAGGAAAGACAACGGGCACAAACGGCGCTCTGCAAGAGATTGCCATCCGTCCTTTTGGAAAACTGCTTTTGGGGTTGGTGGCGATCGGGATCATGGGCTATGTACTCTTGCGGTTTGTCCAGGCAGTGCTTGATCCAGAACACTCAAATCAATCCAACTCTGCAAAACGAATCGTTCAGCGGCTAGGCTATTTGTTTAGTGCGATCGCGTATTCGGGATTAGCGATCACAGCGGTCAAATTAATCCTAGAAACGGGTGGAAGTGGAGACAAGAAACAGGATTGGACGCGATTTGTGCTGGCGCAACCTCTGGGACAAGGGTTCGTTGGGCTAGCAGGTATCATCGTTCTAGGGGTTGGAGCTTCGTACTTCTATCGATCGTACAAAGCAGACTTTCAGGAACATTTTAAGCTCGGTCAAATGAGTTCTACTCAGCGGAGATGGGCGAAATGGATTGGGCAGTTTGGCATTGCAGCGCGGGGCGTTGTCTTCTGTATCATTGGGCTATTCGTGATCATCGCTGCTTGGCGGTCTGATGCGTCAGAAGTGAGAGGATTAGGGGAGGCTTTGGCGGTGTTGGCACAGCAGCCCTATGGGACTTGGATTCTAGGAATTGTGGCGCTGGGTTTGATTGCTTACAGCATTTATCTGGTGATTGAAGCGCGATATCGAGAAATCATTCGCCCTCGCTAAGATTGCTAGAAAATGAGATTTGGAATCAGTCTGAGTCTCCCAGCCTTAGATCCGCTTCAGCGCTGCGAAATCCGCTGTCGATCGCAAGCCAATTGACAAGTCCGAGCGAAATCGATCGGCAAACAGCATCTTCTGAATTGGGCGCAACAAAAAACCTCCCAGACCTTCAATCTAAGGAGATCTTAGCTCAAAGGGTCTGGAAGCGAGTTATGGTGATTTGACTCTAGGACACCTCGTAATTCTGCCGGGATCTGTGTTGTAAATCTGTATCGATCGTTGCTCAAATCTATCTTAAAGACATCGATCGGGGTTCTATCCCAGAAATGGTGCCTAAAGTTCTCGCATTACGTCGTTAATCTGCTGAGTCACAAACGGCAAAATCGCCTCGTTCTCGCTGTGCTGTTTGCCTTC